>CAZJFI010000070.1:0-4339 GCA_964545265.1 uncultured Phocaeicola sp. | reverse complement strand
TTAATCCTTGATGATGGAAGTGAGTGGGTGGCGATTGCCTTCTACCGTCTTGAGGAATGCCTTGGCAGAACCGAAGTTCAAATACAAGTCCAAACGGACAGGCAGATGGTTCTTGTCATCGGTTACATAGAAGGTTATTACTTCTTCTTCCTTGCCTTTCTTGTTGTATTCTACCAACGAGAACACCAAGCAACGGTATTTTACATCATTCTCGGCCTTGAAATTCTTTTTACCCCGATAAATAAGTGTCTGCTGTTCTATTTTTCTTCCTGTAGCCATAGGAAAAAGAATCTTGTCGCCTTCCTTATAGTCTGTAGGGTCATAAGAGCGTGCCTGAAGCAGAATACTGAGCATATCAAACACACAATCTTCGGTGACATCCTCGACGGTAATGGTTTCGCGTCCACGCACCTTTCGTTGCTGGTTTACCACACTCTTACCATCGGCATAATCAAACCATACCTCATCCACCGAATAGCGGCTTCCTTCTTCGGCTCCTTTACGGAAATATTGCGGTTGAAGGCGGTCGGTTGTAATGCAAGTAAGTGTATCGCGCATCTTGAAGAAGAAATCCACTTTCGAGTTACTTACACACAATAGCTCCGTCTTGTAGCAAGGCTTTCCATTATAGATGGTATCTGTAAGGTTCATTTTCGCCTCACCGGCATTCACCCAAATGAATTTCCAGTTGAATTTCAGTTCGTAAGTCAGCTTCTCTCCTACCTGTATAGCTTCATTCTGGGCTGTACATTGCGCCTTTATGTCCATGAAGGACACAAGTATACAACCTATTATAACTATCCATTGTCTCATGCTCTTCCCAGTTTCTTTAACCGTTCTTTGTTTCTATCCTTCACCTTTTTCTGTTCTTCCGGCTTTTGCTTCTTGATTTCATCCAACTTCTGACGATCCAATGGAACTTCGTGAATATTCCATGTTTCTTCAAATTCAAAGTTGGCCTTCATCTCCCAGACTTTCGGGAAATAATAGACTTCCTCGGGTTGTATTCCTTGTTCATAATTACCGGTATCCCATTTACCATTACCGTTACGGTCTACCAACAGGCGGATGTAATACTTGGTATTGGGATTCAAGAAATAGAAATCGGCTGTATTTTCGGCACTTACCGGTTGCTGGCGCAATACTTTGCCACCATTGTCCAACAATTCCACCAACGAGCCTTCCGGTGCTCCAACAATATTCAACAGCAACGTACCATACTCATCCAGCTTCTTCACCTTCACTGTTTGCTGGACCTTGTTGGTATGCAATCCATACAATCCGACAATAGCCGCCGAGTCAATGGTCAGCTGATATTCCTTTTCGGGTTCCCATTGTGCCAATATTTCATAAGTACGGGGCATCACCGAATCAGCAACAAACAAGAAAGGAGTCGGTTCCCAAAGCGTATCGACTTTGACTTCCATCTTGATGGCCGAAGTATCAATAGAAGCCAAAGGTTCCTGGAAAGAAAGCACAATGTTGTTATAAATATCAAAGGAACCGGCAGCATCTATCTTCATGTTCAGGAACTTCATCGGTTCCTTTTCAGGTTCCAAGCCTTTCTTCTCGCGTTTTCTGCGTTCCTTTTCCTTCTTTTCCTCCTCTTCCTTCTTCAATTTTTCCTTTTGTGCACGAGTCAGTTTGTTGGCCAAATACAATGTATCTGTTGTAGGAACCAATTGGTCCAGTGTATCGGTATACAGATAGTCAAGCTGTATGGCCAATGTATCCATCAGATAGACCAAAGAATCTTTTATCCAATAACAAATAGAGTCGTTACGCGGAGTGGCCTCGATGACAAACATGTCCTTTTCATCAAAGTTCAGTCCCTTGATGGTAGGCAATGTATCCGCTTTGGCACTGAATGTCAACACGAAATGGTTTTCCTGATCGCGCTGGCTACGAGTGAGATATTGACGGGTATTCTCAGCCTTGAAGGCACGAAGAATCAAGCTATCCGGCAAGAATCGGGTATAACCTACCGTCATGATGGTATCGATGGTCAGCGTATCTTTCCAAACGGTATCCTGACGGGTAGCCGGCATCATATCAGGAATAATGATGGAATCGTAAAAAGCTACCTGCTCTGTCTTCGAATCATATAAATAGTTCTGATTACCGTCCTTCAATGCATAGACGCGATATTTACCCGGAGCTACCCCACGGATAGAGAAGCGTCCGCGACTGTCGGTACGCGACACACGATCAAAAGGTTTGGTAGAAAACGCCGTATCGCTCAAATCCCGATGAAGTCCCACCTGAATGCCTTTTATGGGTTCCAAATCCTCGGCTTGCAGAACAGTTCCTGCCACTTCCATGGAATCGATATTCGCTCCGGTAGAGAAAGAAAACGAGAAGTTACCCATCGGATTACCTTCATTATTATCCACAATGGCATCCGAGAAATCGATGGTATAAGTCATCGAATCTTTCAATGTATCAAGGTATTCTACCGCCACCTTCTTTCCTACCACCTTCAATTCAGGCTGTTCCATTTGTGGTGGAGAAAAGATAACCTTCTCCGATGCTTTCTCCAATTTGATGAATTCATCGAATTCCAGTTCAATCTTCTTTTTCTTGTAGTTTACGGCACGCAAATTTGGGGTACTTCCCACAAATTTGGGAGGATCTTCATCGTAAGGTCCACCATCGGGATTACCAATACTGGCGCATGAATAGGTTACAATGACCAGTAACAGAATAAAAGGCAATCTATGTTTCTTCCAGTTCATTATTGTTGGTTCAGGCTTAAGAGTTCATCAATATAGTCTCTCGCATTACTCAATCGGGGTACTTTGTGCTGTCCACCCAACTTTCCCTTGTTCTTCAGCCAATCATGGAAAAGATGAGGACGTGCCTCAACAATTTCGAGCGGTTGCAAAGTAATGTTCTTAAATCGTTTGGCCTCATAATCGGAATTGATGGCCTGCAACGAATTATCAAGCACTTGCGCAAATTTCTCCAACGAATCGGGTTGTACTGCAAATTCTATCAACCATTGGTGACGACACTTGGCATCAGCATCCATAAACACAGGAGCAGCCGTATATTCAGTTACCTGAGCACCTGTTGCTTCGCAAGCACGTGCCAATCCCTGTTCGGCATTATCTACCATCAGTTCCTCTCCAAAAGCATTGATAAAGTGCTTGGTACGACCGGTTATGATGAACTTATAGGGGTCCTTCGAAGTAAACTTCACTGTATCACCTATAACATAACGCCACAATCCGCAAGAAGTGCTGATTACCATCGCATAATTCTTATTCAGTTCCACTCCCCACAAAGGCACGATAGAAGGATTGGGCGAATCAAATTCATCCATCGGGATAAATTCATAGAATACATCATAATCAATCATCAGCATCATGGCAGGGTCATCGGGATCATTCTGCAATCCAAAGAACCCTTCGCTGGCATTATATGTTTCCATATAGTGCATCTTGCTGCTGCGGATTATCTGCTTATATTGTTCACGATAAGGAGTAAAAGCCACTCCCCCATGAAAGAAAATTTCCAGATTGGGCCATACTTCCGACAAGTTATCAGTGCCCTTCAATTCCAAAACCCGCTTGATAACCGCCAACATCCACGAAGGCACTCCCGATATGTTGGTTACATTCTTATTCATGGCTGCGCGGGCTATCTTCTCCATCTTTTCCTCAAAGTCACTCAACAAAGCCACTTCCTTTTTCGGAACCCGGACAAGATTTACCAAAGGATTGATATTCTCAATAAGGATAGCCGACAAATCGCCTACCAGACTATGCTTCAAATTATAATTAGGCGCATGGCTACCTCCCAAGATCAAAGCTTTTCCAGAAAACAGTCGGCTCTCCGGATAACGTTGCAAGTACAAAGCCACTGCATCCTGTCCTCCGGCATAGTGTACTCCCTTCAACCCGTCCCTACTTACAGGAATAAATTTGCTTTTATCGTTGGTTGTACCCGACGATTTGGCATACCATCGCACTTGTCCCGGCCATAACACATCCTTCTCGCCATGACGCATACGGTCTACATAACCTTTAATTTCCTCGTATGTCTGGACAGGTACCCGCTGGAAATCCTGATAATTCCCTATATGTTTATAGTCATATATCCTTCCCCATTCCGTTTCAGCAGCTCTGTCTACCAGCCTTTTAAGCACATTTTCTTGAATGGCTTCGGCATGCGTCCCATATCCGGCTATTGCTTTTTGGCGGGGTTTAAATAACGTTCCTATTAATTTTGTTTCATTCATATTTTATCCGTATGATAACAATTTGCAAAAATAACCCTTTTTGATGGAATAGCAGAGAGTTGATTATTTTTTTTATACTTTTCTATATTACTTTTA
>CAZJFI010000069.1:3058-8021 GCA_964545265.1 uncultured Phocaeicola sp. | reverse complement strand
ATTACTCGTGGACCTGATGGAGCCTTTTATTTGGCGATGACCGACTTGCATATCTTTGCACAACGCGAAGGCCTTCGTAAAACGTTATGGGATCGTGATGGTGACGAGTATGGTTGGGGAAACAACCGCGGATTGGTGTTGATGAAATCATTTGACTTGATTAATTGGACACGTAGCAATGTGCGTGTAGACAAGGCTTATCCTGAAAAATTTGGTGATATAGGTTGTGCTTGGGCTCCCGAAACCGTATACGATGCTAAAGAAGGTAAGATGATGATTTATTTCACCATGCGTATCGGTAATGGCAAGAGCCAATTGTATTATGCCTATACAGATGATGACTTTACAAAGCTGGTTACTGAACCGAAGGTGTTGTTTGAATATCCCGATCCTAAAGTTCAGACATTGGATGCTGATATTACCGCATTGCCCGACGGACGTTTCTGCATGATGTATGTGGCACAAACCGGTGAAAGCGGTGTTAAGATGGCTATATCGGATTCCATCAATGGTGGTTATCAGTTCGAAGAACGTTGGATTGACTTTGAACCTCGGGCTTGTGAAGCTCCGAATGTATGGAAACGTATCGGTGAAGACAAATGGGTAGTGATGTACGATATCTTCAGTATCCATCCACATAACTTCGGCTTTGCCGAAACAACCGACTTCAAGAACTTCACTCATTTGGGACACTTTAATGAGGGGGTAATGAAGGCTGTAAACTTCCAATCGCCGAAGCACGGCTCTGTAATTCAGATTACTAAGGAAGAAGCTACCAGATTGGAAAACTACTGGAAGGAACAAGCCGACAAACCAAAGAAAACACGTCGTTTTAGAACAGACATTCCGTTGGATTCTATCCGCTTGAGCGACCCTTGTATTTTGGCAGACAAGAAAACCAATATGTACTATATGACAGGTACCGGTGGTATGTTATGGAAGAGCAAGGATTTGGCCTTGTGGGAAGGACCTTACGAAGTGGCTGCTACTAATCCGGAATCGTGGATGGGAAGAAGACCACAAATTTGGGCTGCTGAGTTGCACCAATATAAGGATAAATATTACTATTTCGCTACATTTACCAATAATGCCGTACGTATTGACTCAGTGAAGGGAAATGTGATACCTCGTCGTGCCAGTCATGTGTTGGTAAGTGATAAAGCAGAAGGCCCGTACAGACCAATGGAAGATCCTACTTATTTGCCGGCTCATATGCCGACATTGGATGGTACCTTCTGGGTGGATACAAATGGTAAACCTTATATGGTGTATTGCTATGAATGGTTGCAGAACTGGAACGGTACAATCGAAAAGATTGAGTTGAAGCCTGATTTGAGTGGCTCGGTAGGAGAAGGCAAGCTTTTGTTCAAGGCAAGCGATTCTCCATGGAGCAAGGAAATGGAAAATGGAAAAGAAATCTTTAATAAGGTTACGGATGGACCATGGTTGTTCAAGACCGGTACCGGCCGTTTGGGTATGATTTGGACTAGTTGGATTTACAAGGATTATACACAAGGCGTGGCCTATTCGGAAAGCGGTACATTGGATGGACCATGGGTACACGAACCGGAACCTATTACTCCTCCTAACTATGGACATGGTATGTTGTTCCAAACATTGGAAGGAAAATGGTTGATGTCTGTACATAGCCACAAGGATGTAAATGGAAGATATGTCCGTATCCCACGTCTGTTTGAAGTGGATTTGTCGGGCGACAAGTTGGTATTGGGAGAACCCTATCATCCTAAGTCTAAATGATAATTATAAGTATTTATGAAGAAAATATTGATGACATTGGCTTGCGCTCTATCCTTGAGTGGAGGAATGCAAGCAGCTAACCCGGTTGAAGACCAGTGCGTAGCCTATTTGTTTACCTACTTTACAGGTAATCATATCAGTCAAGAAGCAGTATGCTATGCGGTAAGTATGGACGGATATTCATATTGGGCATTGAATGACAACAAACCGGTACTTGATTCGAAAGTAATCAGTTCTACCGGTGGAGTGCGCGACCCTCATATCCTTCGTTGCGAAGATGGCAAGACATTCTATATGGTATTGACCGATATGGTATCGGACAACGGTTGGTCATCCAATCGTGCCATGGTGATGCTGAAATCTACCGACTTGGTAAACTGGAGTCATTCTGTTATTAACATGCAGAAGAAATATGCGGGTCAGGAAAGACTGAAGCGTGTATGGGCACCACAGACCGTTTATGATGCAGAGGCCGGTAAGTACATGGTATATTGGTCGATGTTGCATGGCGATGGCCAAGATATTATCTATTATGCATATGCCAATGAAGAATTTACTGATTTGGAGGGTGAGCCGAGACCGTTGTTCCTACCGAAGAATGGAAAATCGTGTATTGATGGCGACATTGTGTACAAGGATGGAGTGTATCACATGTTCTATAAGACAGAAGGACATGGCAATGGCATTAAAGTAGCTACTACGAAGTCGCTTACTTCCGGGCAGTGGGAAGAACAACCGGATTACAAACAACAAACTAAAGATGCGGTAGAAGGCGCCGGAACTTTCAAATTGATAGGGCAAGACAAATACATCTTGATGTATGATGTGTATATGAGAGGTAAATATCAGTTTACCGAAACGACCGATTTGAAGAACTTTAAAGTGATTGACAATGATGTGAAGATGAACTTCCATCCCCGCCATGGTACCATTATCCCTATTACTCGTGCTGAATTGAAGCGAATTACAGACAAGTGGGGCAAGCCGGCCGAATTGGGTGAACTTCCTCAGAACCCCATCCTGCCGGGCTTCCATGCAGATCCGGAAATACTTTTCTCCAAGCAGACAGGTAAGTATTACATCTATTCTACTACCGATGGTCAACCCGGTTGGGGAGGTTGGTATTTTACCGTCTTTTCTTCAAGCAACTTGAAGGATTGGGATTATGAAGGAGTGATGTTGGATGCCCGTTCCACACAAGTACCATGGGCCAACGGAAATACTTGGGCTCCTTGTATTGAAGAAAAAATGATTGACGGTAAGTATAAATATTTCTTCTATTACAGTGCCAATCCTATTGCCGGAGGTGGCAAACAAATTGGTGTGGCTATAGCCGACCATCCAACTGGCCCGTTCAAGGATTTGGGACATCCTATCATTACAGAATCTCCTGTAGGAAGAGGACAACAAATTGATGTGGACGTGTTTACAGATCCTGTATCAGGCAAACCTTACTTGTATTGGGGTAACGGATATATGGCTGGTGCAGAGTTGAATACGGATATGGTTTCAATTAAAAAGAATACCATTACCGTCATGACTCCGAAGGGTGGTACATTGAAGGATTATGCATTCCGTGAAGCGGCTTATGTATTCTATCGCAACGGATTGTACTATTTCTTGTGGTCGGTAGATGATACCGGTTCACCCAACTATCATGTGGCATACGGAACATCGACTTCTCCATTAGGACCGATTAAGGTAGCCAAAGATCCGATAGTATTGATACAAGATGCCAAGAAAGAAATTTATGGACCGGCTCATAATTCGGTTATCCGAATCCCTGGTACAGATGAATGGTATATTGTATATCACCGTATCAATAAGAACTTTATTGAACGTGATAAAGGACCGGGATGGCATCGCGAAGTTTGTATTGACAAATTGGAATTTAATGAAGATGGTACCATCAAACGAGTGGTGCCAAGTAAGTAATGACTCTTTTTCGTGTCATCCCAAGCATGGCGAGGGGTGAGACGATTATTTATAGGATTATGAAAGGAATGAAGAAACTTATTTTAGGTTGTTTGGCTTGCTTTGGATTTATTTCTGCTTCAGCCAGCGTAAATGGGGTGATGAATGAACCCGATTCGGTGTATCTATTCTCGTATTGTACGACTTTTGATGAAGGTAAGAGTGGCTTGAAGTTTGCTTGGAGCCAAGGTGATGACCAATGGTTCAGTGTAGGCAACGATTGGGCCTATGTAAAAAGTGACTTTGGCCCATGGGGCAGTTTTAAGAATATGTATAAACCTCACTTGCAACAAAGTAAGGAGGATGGAACATGGTATTGTACTTGGTATTTGACAAAGGAAGAAGATGCCATGGCTAAAGTGGCATCGAAAGATTTGCTGAAATGGGAATCGCAACAATACTTTATGACTTCCGATAAGGGAAAGTATGCAGAGAAGAACTGTTACCCTACCGAAGAAAAGACCATTGTACTGAATGGACAGCAGTTGACCGGTTGGGCGCAAAAGGTGGCTTATAAACAAGTATTGGATATGATTCGTTTTGCCGAACACAAGATGTATCGTGCCCAATTGAATGATGAGCGTACCGAACAGGATGGTGTGCGTTTTGCAGGTCTTAAACCGGTAGAGGTTAGTGTGAAGGTGAATGGTGATAAGGCAAAACCCATCAGTGAACACTTGATCGGTATTTTCTTCGAAGATATCAATTATGCGGCCGATGGTGGCTTGTATGCAGAATTGGTGCAGAATCGTGACTTTGAATATTCATCTAACGATCGTCGAAACTGGAACAGCCAATATGCATGGAGCATAAAGAGTGGAAAAGCTGATTTGACTATTGCGGTTGAAAATCCGATTCATGCCAACAATTCACATTATGCGGTATTGGATGTTCAGCAACCGGGTGCCGCTTTGGTAAATGAAGGTTTTGATGGTATTGTCGTGAAGAAAGGAGAAAAGTACGACTTTTCTTTGTTCGGTAAAATGCTGGAAGGTAAAGGTGGTTTGGTGAAAGTAGCTGTGCTGAATAAGGATGGAAAGGAAATTGCACAATCCAAAGTAAAAATTTCTTCTGCAGACTGGAAGAAACAGAAGACGGTATTAACTGCGACAGAGGATGCTGCGGATGCCGTATTGGCTATTATTCCACAAGCAGGTGGTAAGTATGCGTTGGATATGATTTCTTTATTCCCTCAAAATACATTCAAGGGACGTAAGAATGGGCTTCGCGC
>CAZJFI010000069.1:0-2958 GCA_964545265.1 uncultured Phocaeicola sp. | reverse complement strand
TCGGGTACATGTGCGCATCATTCTCATAACTTGGTTACTTGCAAAGGTCAGCAAGGAGGTATTCCGATGGATGAAATGGATGAATACATTCAGGATGTGCTCGACTTGATAGAATATGCCAATGGTGATGCTAAGAAAACCAAATGGGGTAAGAAACGTGCAGAAGCCGGTCATCCCAAGCCTTTCAACTTGAAGTATATCGGTATAGGAAATGAAGATATGATTACCGAAGTGTTTGTAGAACGCTTTACCATGATTTATAATGTAGTGAAGGAAAAACATCCCGAAGTGACCATTATCGGTACGGTAGGTCCGTTCTATGAAGGAACCGATTACGAAGAAGGTTGGGAACTGGCTACTAAGATGGGAATCCCGATGGTGGACGAACATTACTATAATACACCGGGATGGTTTATCAACAATCAGGATTTCTATGATAGATATGACCGCAATAAGTCTAAGGTCTATTTGGGTGAATATGCAGCCCATTTGCCGGGTCGCCCTAATAATATTGAAACAGCGTTGGCCGAGGCTTTGTATCTGACATCGGTAGAACGGAATGCAGATGTGGTAACAATGACATCGTATGCTCCATTGTTGGCGAAGGAAGGACATACCCAATGGAATCCCGACTTGATTTATTTCAATAATACGGAAGTGAAGCCTACGGTAGGTTATTATACTCAGTTGCTTTATGGACAAAATGCCGGTACTGAATATTTAGCATCGGAAGTTAGCGTAAAAACACGTCAGGATGCAGTGAAGAAACGTATCGGCGTATCTGTGGTTCGTGATGAACATACAGGTGATTTGATTGTGAAATTAGTGAATCTGCTTCCTGTCAGTGCTAAAGCCGATATTGCACTTCCTTCGTTGGATGGTATGAATAAGTCTGCAAAGAAGATTGTGTTGGCGGGTGACCCGAAAGACAAGAATGTCCGTCCGGTAGAATCGGCTATAGAGGTAAATGAGTCGTTTGCTTATGAACTTCCTGCTTATTCGTTTACGGTTATTCGTATACAGAAGGAGACTATAAAGAAAAAATAACTTGAACTATTAGTGAAATAATCTAATGAAGGTGACAAAAGTATTAAGTGTAATAGTGATGTTGGCGGCTTCTTTGCAAGGAGCCGCCCAAATACCATCGGAAGTCGAGAGCTTTCCGATTAGTAGCGTTCGTTTGACTGCCAGTCCGTTCAAACATGCCGAAGAGTTGGATATTCAGTATCTATTGGGTATCAATCCCGACCGGTTGTTGGCTCCTTATTTGAAAGAAGCCGGTTTACAACCGAAAGCGGACAATTATACCAATTGGGAAAATACCGGATTGGATGGTCACATCGGAGGACATTATGTTTCTGCCTTATCGTATATGTATGCTGCGACGGGTAATCAGGAAATCAAGCGTCGGTTGGACTACATGATCAGTGAATTGCAAAGTTGTCAAGATGCAGATGGGTATCTGAGTGGGGTAGTGAATGGTCGTAAGGTGTGGAAGGAAATCAAGGAAGGAAATATCCGTGCATCCGGATTCGGCTTGAACGACGGATGGGTACCTTTGTATAATATCCATAAGATTTTTGCGGGCCTGCGCGATGCTTATCTGATAGGTGGTAAGGAAGAAGCCAAGGATATGTTGGTGAAGCTTACCGACTGGATGATAGGTGTGGTGGACAACTTAAGTGACGAACAGATACAGGATATGCTCCGTAGTGAACATGGAGGTTTGAATGAAACCTTTGCAGATGTAGCAGCCATAACAGGCGACAAGCGTTATTTGAAGTTGGCTCATAAATTCTCTCATCAACTGGTGTTGCAACCTTTGTTGAAGAAGGAAGACAAGCTTACCGGTATGCATGCCAATACACAAATACCGAAGGTGATTGGTTACAAGCGTATGGCCGATTTGGAAGGTAATCAGGATTGGAGTGAAGCGGCCCGTTATTTCTGGGAAACGGTGGTAGAACATCGTAGTATCAGTATCGGTGGAAACAGTGTACGCGAGCACTTCCATCCGGCAACCGATTTCAGCAGTATGCTTACCAGTGAACAAGGTCCCGAAACTTGTAATACCTATAATATGCTTCGATTGACGAAGATGTTGTACCAAACCAGTGGGGAAGTGTCTTACATGGATTACTATGAACGAGCTTTGTATAACCATATCCTTTCTACTATCAACCCGATACAAGGCGGTTTTGTATATTTCACTCCCATGCGTTCAGGACACTATCGGGTGTATTCACAACCACAAACCAGTTTCTGGTGTTGTGTGGGTTCGGGTATGGAAAACCATGCACGTTATGGCGAAATGATTTATGGGCATAAGGACAAGAACTTGTATGTAAACTTGTTTATTCCTTCTACTTTGGAGTGGAATGGAACGATGATTGAGCAACAGACAGCTTTCCCCGAAGAAGAAGGTACTACCTTGGTGGTTTCTCCTGAAAAGAGAAAAAAAGCTTTTGCAATGCATGTGCGTATTCCTGAATGGGCAGATAAGTCTTCGGTTCGTTTATCGGTGAATGGTGAACCGCAAAATCCGGATATAAAGGATGGATATGCTGTAATAAACCGTACTTGGAAGAAGGGTGACAAGTTGCATGTAGCTATGCCGATGCATCTGTATACATTGGGATTGCCGGATGGCTCTTCTAATTATTCCATTATGTATGGTCCGATTGTATTGGCTTCTTCATTAGGCAAGCAGCAACAGGATGGTATGTATGCCGATGATAGTCGTGGCGGTCACATAGCTAACGGTCCCCGTTGGTCATTGCAGAATATGCCGGTCATTGTAGGCGATAAAGATAAAGTGATTGAAAAGATACAGAAGGTAGAAGGCAAGCCGTTGACCTTCAAACTCTCTGGCGTGTATCCGGAAAATTACGAAGGAATGATTCTTCAGCCTTTCTATCAGTTGCACGAATGCCGCTATATGGTGTATTGGCCGGTTAT
>CAZJFI010000068.1:0-8071 GCA_964545265.1 uncultured Phocaeicola sp. | reverse complement strand
GCGTTTTCATGGAGTGCAAATATAGTACAAAATGTAACACATCGCACAAAACACATCCTCAATTTGTTTTCCGGAAAAGGAGCATGGAAGCAAAAAAGCCAGCTTTACAGCTGACTTTCTCCTTCTATATATTGTTCCAAGAACATATTCTCTCCATCGAAAACGGCATAGGAAAACTCGTGTATCCAATCGCCTAAGATAAGCATCCGCGAGGAATGGCTGAGCATCAAATCAAGCATGATGTGCCGATGGCCATACATAAAGAAATTAATTTGGGGATGTTCCTTGAGGTACTCCTTGGTGTAAATAACCAAGGGTTCTTCTTTCTCACCCTGATAATCGGGTTCCTTTCCTCCCTCACGCTTCAAACGGCTATGCTTGGCCCACTCCAAGCCAAAGTCAACTGCCCATCGGGGATGGATGGTAGAGAACAGACGTTGCAAGGTGACGCTATGAAACATGGCACGCAGAAGCTTGAATTTCCAGTCCTTGTCTCCCAAGCCATCGCCATGGGCCAGATAGAACTCCTTTCCGTAGATTTCACAATTCAACGGCTGACGGTGAATGACCACTCCACATTCCTTTTCCAAGTAATCGCCACACCATATATCATGGTTACCTATAAAGAAATGCACTTCCACCCCTCTGTCGGTCAGTTCGGAAAGCTTTCCCAAGAAACGGGTATAGCCTTTGGGCACCACCAATTTATATTCGTACCAAAAGTCGAACATGTCGCCCAGGAAATAAACGGCTGCCGCATGGTTCTTGATGCTGTCGAGGAAGTTCACCAGGCGTCGTTCCTGAGTTCGGGCATGGGGTATGGCTCTGGAACCTAAATGGGCATCGGATAAAAAGTAGACTTTCTTCATCAATCCGGCTATTAAAGGAATCCCAATTCCAGTTTGGCTTCTTCGCTCATCATGTCCTTGTCCCATTCGGGCTCAAAGACCAGGTTCACAACTGCCTGTGTCACTCCTTCCACCGAATCTACCTTCTGGCGTACATCTTCCATAATGAAATCGGCTGCCGGACAGTTGGGAGCAGTCAGTGTCATATCGATAACGGCTTCGCCATCGTCCTGCAAATCAATTTTATAGATCAGTCCCAAATCGTAGATATTGACCGGTATTTCGGGGTCGTACACCGTCTTGAGCATATCGATGATTCTTTCTTCAATCTTCAAACGTTCTTCTGTATTCATAATACTCTTCTATATTTACGGCTGCAAAGATACAATTAATTTAGGGAATAAAATGACACGTTGTGTTAATTGGTAAATTGTTTCCTTATTTTGTTATTAAATTCTTCCTTCATCGGCATAGCTGTAAAAGCTGCCGTCTACCAACACCACATGATCCACCAAACGGATATCCATGGCCAAGCAAGCCTTGTGAAGCTGGTCGGTCAAACGGTCATCTTCCCTACTGGGCCGTATATTACCCGAAGGATGATTGTGACAAAGAGCAATCCCTGCCGCCCGTTTCAACAGCGCCTCACGCAATACACACCGTACATCAACCGCTGTAGCCGACAATCCGCCAGCACTAATCTTCACCTTATCTATCACTTTCGATGCCTGGTTCAACAACAACACCCAACACTCTTCGGTAGGGAGGTCGCACATCAACGGATAGAAGCATTCATACACATCCTTAGAGCTAAGAATCTGCTTCCGTTCACGAACCTCTTCCTCCTTCCGGCGTTTACCTAATTCCGATGCAGCCAGAATAGTGATGGCCTTGGCCGGCCCAATGCCTTTATACTTGCACAGCTCATCAATCGAAGCTTTACCCAGTTCGTTCAGGTTGTTATGATAATGGTCCAACACTTTCCGCATCAAATCTACCGCCGAATCCTCTGTATTCCCCGATCCTATCAAGATGGCCAACAATTCGGCATTGGAAAGCGCAGCCACACCATGCAGCATCATCTTTTCTCGCGGGCGATCTTCCTCCGCCCATTGGCTGATTGTCATCTTATTGCTCATTTCAATTGGTGTTTTATACGTTTTGTGATAGCTAAATTACCGTGTATTCAATATGCAAAAGGCCTCATTTATAAAAATTCTTCTCAAAAGCCGAAAACTCATCCTTCCCACAAACACATCGTTTCCACCAGGCAATCAGGAAACCGGTGCCATATCCGGTGAGTTGTATAAACGAAGCCACTACGGACAACAAACCTATCTTGAGACTCTTGTTCTGCAGAGTAGAATCTATGCAGATAATCAAAGCAAACAAAAGCAACAATGAAAGGCTCCATCCGCACACTAACGAGGCCAACAACAAGAACACTACCCCCAACGTAAAGACAGCGGGAAGCAGATGTACCACCTTCAGTGATTCGGGATATTTCTTATAGAGATTGATGCGGGCAATGCCCGAATTATGTACCTGCTTGAAGAACTTCTTCAAATCGGTACGACGTTTGTGCCACACCCATGCTTCGGGAAACAACCGACAGGCATATCCGCCTTTAAAGATACGGATACTAAAGTCGATATCCTCGCCAAAGCGCATTTTTGAGAAGCCTCCCAATGCCTGATACACCGATTTTCTTACCCCCATATTGAAACTACGTGGATAGAACTTGTCCATCTTCTTCTTGCCGCCACGAATACCACCGGTAGTGAAGAATGAAGTCATGGCATAGTTGATGGACTTCTGTACATCGGTAAAAGATGTGTGCGCCTTATCGGGACCTCCAAAAGCATCCGCTTCCTTGCGTTGCAATTCTTTCTCCACTTCTTCCAGATATGTATCGGGAAGGATGCAATCCGAATCGAGAATAAGCATATACTCACCCGAAGCCCGTTCTACCCCATAGTTACGTGTCTGCCCCGGTCCGGAATTATCCTTATAATAATAATGTACCAGAAGCTTATCGGCATATTTGTCCGTCACTTCCTTACAAGGTATGGAAGAACCATCTTCCACTACAATCACTTCAAAATCGCGTAACGTTTGCCTCGTGAGGCTATCCAATAATTCGTCCACCTCGTCCGGACGATTATATACAGGTATAATAAAAGAATACTTCATAATTTGTTCTTTGTTGCAAAGAAACAAAAAAAGGCAGAACTTCACAAGAAGTTCCGCCTTTTTGATGCTTATTAATCAATATTTCTACATTAAGCCTTTACACGACCCACGTAAGAACCGTCACGAGTATCGATTTCGATAGTTTCACCTTCGTTGATGAACAAAGGAACACGTACTTCGGCACCAGACTCTACAGTTGCAGGCTTCAAAGTGTTAGTAGCTGTATCACCCTTCAAGCCCGGTTCTGTATAAGTTACCTTCAACTGAACCTTTACTGGAAGTTCACCATAAAGAATAGTTTCTGTAGAAGCATCAGAAACTACATCGATTACCATACCTTCAATCAAGAAATCAACACCTGTGATGAGTTCCTTACCGATGGGCACTTGGTCGAATGTTTCTTGATTCATGAAGATATAGTCATCACCTTCCATATACAGATATTGGTATGGACGACGTTCTACACGTACATCTTCCAACTTTTCACCGATATTAAAACGACGTTCCAACACGTAACCATTCACCACATCTTTCAACTTAGTACGCATGAAAGTGTTTCCCTTACCTGGTTTTACATGCAAGAAGTCGATACAGAAATACAATTTGCCGTCCATACGGATGGCAGTTCCGATTTTAATGTCTTGAGCATTAATCATACTTTTCTACCTTATATTTGATTATTATTTTTGATTATTTCGCTTTTTTCGAGTGCAAAAGTAATGTAAATCAGTAAAAAACGCAAAAAGAATTGCGGAAATTTTATCGAACTCTTTGTTTATTTCAAAAAAGTCACTAATTTTGCAGCCCGTTACGGATTGAATAATAACATAAAAAAGTATATATACAATGAAAAGAACATTCCAACCCTCTAACAGAAAGAGAAAAAACAAGCACGGTTTCCGTGAAAGAATGGCAACTGCTAACGGTCGCCGCGTATTGGCAAGCCGTCGTGCTAAGGGCCGCAAAAAATTGACCGTATCTGACGAATACAATGGAACTAAGAAATAATCCGTTCAGAGACAGATAAAATAAAAGGAGTAAAGTTAATGCTTTGCTCCTTTTGTTTTTAAGAGGAAAACATCGTGTTCCTTTCAAAAAAACATCGTATCTTTGACACGAAATAAACGTTTTACAAATGATATCACTGAAAGATTTCTTCTCGTTCAAGAAAAACCGCTTTTTCTGGCTTAACCTGATAGCCATGATAGTAGTGGTAATAGCCTCCATTTGGGGGGTGCTTTATTGGTTGGACAACTATACCCGCCACGGACAATCCGTTACGGTACCCAATGTAAAGGGACTACCTTTGCGAGCAGCCGAAAATGAAATCAACAAATTAGGACTGAATGCCATTGCCATCGATTCCAATTATGTAAAAGGGATGCCGGCAGGCGCTGTCCTTGAACAAACTCCCGAAAGTAACTCAAAGGTGAAGGAAGGCCGTACCGTATACCTTACCATCAATACGGCCGATGTACCGAAGATCGCCATTCCCGATATTATAGACAACAGCTCTTCCAGACAAGCCGAAGCACGCTTGCGGGCCATGGGATTCAAGCTGACAGCCCCTGAACTGATAGAAGGTGAAAAGGACTGGGTATATGGAGTGAAATACAAAGAGCATCAATTGATCTCGGGCGACAAGGTTCCCCGTGAATCGGTACTTACCCTTTGTATAGGTGCCGGTGAGGACGGATTGCCCGGAGACTCCATACAAGGCGATTCCATCATTGTACTGGACGACAAGCCGGTTGTGGATGACGAATGGTTCTAACTTAAATGCCCTAAGATGCAAGACTTTGTTGACGAAATAGATGATAATCTGGATGACCTGGAACCGATAGTAGACAATCCGGCCGAACTTTATGAACACTTCCGTGTGGTGGTGGACAAAGGGCAGAAGCAGGTGCGTGTAGACAAATATCTGTTCGAGCGGTTGGTAAACTCATCGCGTAACCGTATTCAGAAAGCAGCTGATGCCGGATTCGTCATGGCCAATGGGAAACCGGTAAAGAGCAGCTACAAGGTAAAGCCCAATGATGTGCTTACCTTGATGCTCGACCGTCCCCGTTACGAAAACGACATCATTCCAGAAGACATTCCGCTAAACGTAGTATACGAAGACGACGACCTGATGGTCATCAACAAGCCGGCCGGACTGGTGGTACACCCGGGATGTGGGAACTATCATGGCACTTTGGTCAATGCCATAGCCTGGCATTTGAAGGACAATCCCAAATACGACCCTAACGACCCACAAGTAGGATTGGTGCATCGTATTGACAAAGACACATCAGGATTATTGGTAGTAGCCAAAACTCCCGACGCCAAGACGCACTTGGGCTTGCAATTCTTCAACAAGACCACCAAGCGCAAATACAATGCCGTGGTATGGGGTACCGTAGAAAAGGACGAAGGTATCATTGAAGGAAACATCGGCCGTAATCCCAAAGACCGGATGCAGATGGCCGTACTGAGCGACCCCACCCAAGGTAAGCATGCCGTAACCCACTACAAGGTATTGGAAAGATTAGGCTATGTCACTTTGGTGGAATGTATACTTGAAACAGGACGTACCCATCAGATACGTGTTCACATGAAACACATCGGCCATACCTTATTTAATGACGAACGCTATGGCGGTCATGAAATTCTGAAAGGAACTCACTTTAGCAAATATAAACAATTCGTAAACAACTGTTTCGACACTTGTCCCCGTCAGGCACTTCATGCCATGACATTGGGTTTTGTACACCCTCGTACCGGCAAAGAGATGTTCTTCACCTCCCCGCTTGCCGACGATATGGTGGAACTGATAGACAAGTGGAGAAACTATATAAGTAACAGAGAAGTATGAAAAAACGTACCATAGCTATCGTAGCCGGTGGAGACTCCAGCGAACTTGTAGTCTCTCTGCGTAGCGCACAAGGAATCTATTCCTTTATAGACAAGGACAGATATAATCTCTATATTGTTGAGATGGAAGGCAAACGTTGGGAAGTTGTATTGCCCGACGGAAGCAAGACACCCATCGACCGCAATGATTTCAGTTTCGTAGAAAACAGAGAGAAGAAGAACTTCGATTTTGCCTACATCACCATTCACGGAACTCCCGGCGAAAACGGTATCTTGCAAGGTTACTTCGATTTGATAGGTATGCCCTACTCCAGTTGCAACGTATTGGTATCGGCCATCACCTTCAACAAGTTCACCTGCAACCAGTATCTGAAAGGTTTCGGTATCCGTGTGTCCGAATCGCTCATCCTTCGTAAGGGGTTTGAGATACTCGACGAAGAAGTGATCAGCAAAGTGGGCCTCCCCTGCTTCATCAAGCCCAATGCAGGTGGTTCCAGTTTCGGAGTGACCAAAGTGAAGACCAAGGAGGATATACAGCCCGCCATAGAAAAGGCTTTCCGGGAAAGCGACGAAGTAATGATTGAAGCCTTCATGAAGGGAACGGAAATTACCTGCGGATGCTACAAGACCAAGGACAAGGAAGTGGTATTCCCCATCACTGAAGTGGTGACCGGCAACGAGTTCTTTGACTACGATGCCAAGTACAACGGTCAGGTAGAGGAAATCACTCCGGCCCGCATCCCCGAAGAAACGGCAGAGCGGGTACGTCTGCTCACCTCGGCCATCTACGATATCTTAGGCTGTTCGGGCATTATCCGCATCGACTATATCATTACCGAAGGCGAGAAGGTGAACCTGCTCGAAATAAACACCACACCGGGTATGACAGCCACCAGCTTCATTCCGCAACAGGTGCGTGCCGCAGGCCTTGACATCAAAGATGTGATGACCGATATTATTGAAGACCATTTTAATTGATAGAAACCATTGTGTCATCCTGAGAAACGGAGTGACGAAGGTTCTGAAAGCCTACACGTGGACGCATACAGATTCTTCGCTAACGCTCAGAATGAAAGAAAACCAAAAATCATAAATAAAATGAACATACCCGCTGAATTCGACGAAATTCGTCCGTATGCTCCCGAAGAGCTTCCACAAGTGTACGAAGAACTGATTGCCGACCCCATGTTCCAAGCGGTAGTGGCACAGGTAATGCCCGGTATTCCTTTCGAAATGCTGGCCGCACAAATGCACCAATGCAAGACCAACCTGGACTTCCAGAAAGCCTTCTTCTACAAACTCCTGAAAGATTTATTGGAGAAATGCGCCAAAGGCATTGAATTCGATTGCTCGGCCATCAAGGATAAGTCGGTGAACTATACGTTCATCTCCAACCATCGCGACATTATCCTCGACTCAGCCTTCTTATCGGTAGTGCTCATCGAGAACGGATTCAATACGGTGGAAATCGCCATCGGCGACAATCTGCTCATTTATCCGTGGATCAAGAAACTGGTACGCATCAACAAGTCGTTCATCGTAAAACGTGGATTAGGTTTGCGTGAACAATTACAATCTTCCATCCTCATGTCGAAATACATGCACTTTGCCATCACACAAAAGCATGAAAACATCTGGATTGCCCAACGCCAGGGACGCGCCAAAGACTCCAACGACCTGACACAAGACAGCATCTTGAAGATGATGGCCATGGCAGGCGAAGGAGATATTATCGACCGGCTGAAGGAAATGAACCTGGTACCACTCTCACTCTCCTACGAATACGACCCATGCGACTACCTGAAGGCAAAGGAAGCCCAACAGAAGCGGGATGATGCCAATTTCAAGAAGTCTCCACAAGACGATTTAATCAATATGCAGACCGGGATTTATGGCTACAAAGGACATATCCATTTCCAGACAGCATCGTGCATCAACAAGGAACTGGAAGAAATCCGTTCACGCAACCTGCCCAAGACCGAAGTGTACACAGTGATAGCCGAACTGATAGACAAATACATTCATCAGAACTACCACTTCTACCCGGGCAACTACATCGCACATGACCTATTATATAATAAGGTAGAATTTGCCGACAAATATACCGAAACCGACAAGGAGCAGTTCAACCAATACATCGAAGGGCAGTTGGCCAAGGTGGATTTGCCCAACAA
>CAZJFI010000067.1:7058-8215 GCA_964545265.1 uncultured Phocaeicola sp. | reverse complement strand
ATTACCGGCCAATCCATCGGTGTTTTCATGAAAAACTACCGTTTGAATGTGGCTAAAGCATCGTTATTGGAAGGAAGCGGTATGTCCATATCCGAGATAGCCTATGCCGTAGGTTTCAACGACCCTAAATATTTTACCCGCTGTTTCAAGGAATTGTTCGGTATGTTGCCCAGTGAAGTGAAGTAATCTTGTCATCCTGAACGTAGTGAAGGATCTAAAAACATAAACGTAGATGAAAACAGATTTTTCACTTCGCTCAAAATGACACTTATAGAAAGATTCGTTATCAACAACAAAGCAAAAACTACAACTTTACTATTTTACCCCTTTTCCGTTCTATTTTACCCCTTCCCTATATAGTAATGCGGTATATTTGCCACGAACGAAGAATCTATTATGGAAATGAGAATCACACGTATACTCCTGCTATGGATGCTTATACTCCCAATAGGCATGTTTGCCAATCCTATCAAAGGTATGTTGGAGAGAATAGACGAAGGTGCATCCAAGAAATTCATTATCGAAATCAAAAAGAGCGACACCGACTTTTTTGAGCTCGATCAAAAGGGTCGGAAGGTAGTGGTACGTGGTAACAACTATATCAATGTAGCCACAGGTATCAACTGGTATCTGAAGTATTATGCAGGTATCCATTTATCGTGGAACGGCATGAAAGCCGAACTTCCCGAAGTACTTCCTCCCGTTACTCAGAAAGAACATCGCGAAACTTCATTAACCCAACGCTATAATTTTAATTATTGTACATATTCCTATACCATGGCCTTTTGGGATTGGGAACGTTGGGAACAAGAAATAGACTGGATGGCTCTTCATGGCATCAATCTTCCATTAGCTGCCGTAGGACAAGAATGTGTTTGGTTCAATATGCTGAAGAAATTCGGTTACTCCAAAGAAGAAATCAACCAATTCATCGCAGGGCCGGCTTTTTTGGCCTGGTGGGCCATGAACAATTTGGAAGGTTGGGGCGGCCCCAATCCCGACTCTTGGTATACCCGACAAGAAGCCTTGCAAAAGAAAATTCTGAAACGCATGAAGGAATTTGGCATCGAACCGGTATTACCTGGCTATTCGGGCATGGTTCCACACAATGCCGACAAGAAAATGGGTCTCAACATTACCGAATCGCAACCTTGGAA
>CAZJFI010000067.1:0-6958 GCA_964545265.1 uncultured Phocaeicola sp. | reverse complement strand
TGGCAACGCAAAGAAGGATTCCTGCACCACAATTGGGCATTCTGTTTCCTCGAAAACTTCGGAGCCAATGTAGGCTTGCACGGCCGTATGGACCAATTGCTTGAAAATTTCTACGAAACCAAGACTAACCCGTTGGGTAAGCACCTCACCGGTTTCGGTCTGACCATGGAAGGTAGCGAAAATAATCCTGTGATGTTCGAACTGATGAGCGAATTACCTTGGCGTCCCGAAAAGTTTACCAAAGAAGAATGGCTCAAGGACTACCTTTTTGCCCGTTATGGGGTAAAGGATGAAAAGATAGAACAAGCTTGGATGATTCTGGCCAAGGAAATCTATAATTGTCCCCGTGGAAACAACCAACAAGGACCTCACGAATCCATTTTCTGTGGTCGTCCTCACATGGAGAACTTCCAAGTATCCAGTTGGTCGAAGATGAAAAACTACTACGACCCGACTACAACTGCCGAAGCCGCCAAACTGATGTTGGAAGTAGCCGACAAGTATCGGGGTAACAACAACTTTGAATACGATTTGGTAGATATTGTCCGTCAGGCTATAGCCGACCGTGGACGTATAGTCTATAACCACACCATCGCCGATTTCAAGAACTTCGACAAACGTAGTTTTGAAAAGAATCACAAGAAATTCCTCAACCTGATTCTTTTGCAGGACAAGTTACTTGGCACTCGTAAAGAATTCCGGGTGGGCAATTGGATTGAGAAAGCACGCAATGCCGGTACTACTACCGAAGAAAAAGACCAATACGAATGGAATGCCCGTGTACAAATTACCACTTGGGGCAATCGATATTGTGCCGATACCGGCAAGTTGCGCGACTATGCACACAAGGAATGGAACGGAATCCTAAAAGATTTCTACTACAAACGTTGGGAAGCTTACTGGAAAACCTTGAAAGACCAATTGGAAGGAAAGCCCGAAGTTATTTTAGACTATTATGCCATGGAAGAACCTTGGACATTGGACAAGACTCCCTATACTTCAGCTCCCGAGGGTGATTGCATTGATGTAGCGAAAGAAGTGTTTAATTTGACTTTTAATTCCTCTATGTCATTCAGAGGAACAGAGTGACGAAGACGAGTTGTTGAGCCAAAGGCGAAAAATCTAAAAAGCGACAGCTAATGTATCCAGATTCTTCGCTTTGCTCAGAATGACACAAGTAAAAAAGAATAGATAAAACAATGAAAGAGAACAGCAAAAGGTTAATGTCACTGGATGTGTTGCGGGGACTTACCGTAGCCGGCATGATCTTGGTGAACAATAGTGGAGGTCAAAATACCTTCACTCCGCTTCGCCATGCCGATTGGAACGGGTTAACCCCTTGCGATCTGGTATTCCCATTCTTCCTGTTCATGGTAGGAATCTCCACCTATCTTTCATTAAACAAATTCCATTTTAATGTTTCCGGGGGAGTCATCCGCAAGATTTTCAAACGTACAGTAGTGATACTGTTGATTGGTTGGGCTATCCATTGGTTCGGCCAAGCTTGCGGAGGCGACTTCTTCCCCTTCAACCATCTACGCCTTACCGGTGTATTGCCACGCATTGCTATATGCTATTGCATCGTTTCCTTGTTCGCCCTTTATGGCAATCATCGCCATACCTTATCCATAGCTACCTTATTACTTATTGGTTATGCCCTTCTTTTGCTGACCGGAAACGGATATATAAACGATGAAAGCAATATTTTGGCTATCGGAGACCGTCATTTGCTTGGCGAAGCCCATTTATACACCAAACGTCCGATTGACCCCGAAGGTTTGGTCAGCACCATTGGTGCCATTGCCCACACATTGATAGGTTTCCACTGCGGCAAACTCATTGCCCGCACCCACAAAAACGAAGAAAAAGTATTGCAACTATTTCTTATTGGTTTTGTCATCACCGCCATCGGATTACTGTTTACCTTTGCATTGCCATTGAACAAGCGCATCTGGAGTCCCACTTTCGTGTTGGTGACTTGCGGATTGGCAGCTTCGTTACTGGCCTTATTCATGTATATCATCGATATAAAAGGTAAAAAATCATGGAGCCGTTTCTTCCTTATATTCGGAGTGAACCCTCTCTTCCTTTATGTAGGTAGTGAAGTGCTTGCCATTGTGTTTGGTCACACCGGTCTCAAGACAAGTATTTATAACGGTATAAGTTCCTTAATGGGGGATGGATGCATAGCTTCGGTCGCCTATGCCATTGGCTTTATGCTTTTATTGGGAGCCATTGGTTATCCATTATGGAAAAAGAAAATTTATATAAAGATTTAAATTAACACCTTAAATATTAACTCAAAAAAATTAAAAACTATGTGTAAATTACAAGAAAGCAAGAGATTGTGGTCGCACATCATGATGGTGGCCCTATTCTTATTGAACAGCACTTGGGCGTTTGCGCAGTCAACCGTAAACGGTGTGGTGAAAGACTCCGCCGGTGAACCTTTGATTGGTGTGAACGTACTCGAGAAAGGTACTACAAACGGTACAGTGACCGACGCAAACGGTAAGTTTACATTGAATGTAGCTTCTGGAAAAACTTTGTTGATTTCCTACATTGGCTACAAGACTCAGGAAGTAACAGCCGGTCGCAACCTCAACATCGTTTTGAAGGAAGACAACGAATTACTGGACGAAGTGGTGGTAATTGGTTATGGTAGCATCTCACGTAAAGATGTAACCAGTTCTATTTCTACCGTGAAGGCAGAAGACATGAACGTAGGTGCTTACACCGATCCCGGCCAATTACTTCAAGGTAAAGTTCCCGGCTTGGTGGTTGTTCAAAACTCTGACCCTAATGGCGGTGTTAACTCTCTTACATTACGTGGTGCTTCTACCTTGAATGGTTCTACTTCTCCGCTTTATGTAGTAGATGGTATCCCAGGTGTGAACTTGAACCTTATTTCACCGAGTGACATTGAATCTATCGATGTACTTCGTGATGCTTCAGCTACTGCTATTTATGGTTCTAAAGCTGCCAATGGTGTAATCATGGTTACGACCAAGAAAGGACAAGAAGGTCCGGCACGTGTTACATACAGCGGCTATGTGTCATGGGAAAACATCCACAACGACCACGACATGATGAGTGCAGACGAACTTCGTGCTTATGCAAAGCAGAATAATTTAACTATTCCTAACGATTTGGGTGCCGATACAAATTGGGCTGATGAAGTACAACGTACCGGTTTTGCCCACAACCACAACTTATCTATCAGTGGTGGAAACAAGAGCACTTCTTACAATGTAAGTGCCAATTACATTGCCCGCGACGGTATCATCAAAGGTGTAGGTAATAACCTCTTCACTGTCCGTTCTTATGTAGAAACCAAGACTTTGAAAGACCGTTTGACCCTTGCCGCCGGCGTGAACGCCAATATCCGCAACGAATGGGGTGTGCCTCGTGGAAGTAACGGTGCTTCTGTTTATAATGCCATGTATTATTATTCACCATTAGTACCTGTACGTAACGAAGACGGAACTTGGTATGGTGATACTGGTATATCTCAGTTCTATAATCCATTGGCACTTATTTATGAAGACGTAAGCCGCGCCACATTCAAACGCATTCAAGCTACAGGTAAGGCCAGCTTGAAACTTTTCGAAGGTTTGACAGTAAATGCCAACTTTTCTTACGAAAACCAAAATTACAGCTATAAGGACTACTATTCTCACCAATCACAAACCAACTTTAGAAATGGTGAAACCAGTCGCAACACTACTGAAGACATCAAGAAATTGTTTGAAGTTTATGCTAACTATGACAAGACTTTCAACGATAGTCACAAGGTAGGTCTTATGGCAGGTTATTCTTGGGAAGAACAGAACAACGGTGACGGTTTCGGTGCCAGAGGTTATAATTTCTATGACGATTCTCTCTGGTGGAATAACATTGGTATGGCCAACTCTTGGGATCAAGATCCTGTTTGGGCAAATACTCTTTCCACTATTCGTATGATTTCATTCTATGGTCGTGCCAACTATTCTTACAATAGTAAGTACATTCTTCAAGCAGCGGTTCGTCGTGATGGTTCTTCTACCTTTGGTAGCAACAACCGTTGGGCAACCTTCCCTTCTGCAGCTGTTGCCTGGAGACTCTCAGAAGAAGACTTCATTAAGGACTTGAATATCTTTGATGACTTGAAATTCCATATCGGTTGGGGGCAAAGTGGTAATGCCATGGGCTTCGACATCTATACATCACGTTTCTATTATACAGGTGGTACACGTTTCGATTATACAGACCCTGAAACAGGTAAAGTAACCAGTTACAAGAACTTGAATGCAGCCCGTAATGTGAACAACGACTTGAAATGGGAAACCACTTCCATGCTGAACGTCGGTTTTGACTTTGCGTTCTTCGGAGGTCGCTTGAATGGTACCATTGAATATTATAACAAGACTACCAAAGATATGATTTGGTCATATCCGGTTTCTACCAGTTACTATCCCGTAGGTTGGATGATTGCCAATGTTGGTGAAATGAACAACAAGGGTATTGAATTGACATTGAACGCAACTCCTATCCAAACCAAAGACTTCACCTGGAATACTTCATTGAACCTTTCACACAACAAGAATGAAGTTGTAAGTTTGTCTAACGACAAATACAATGCCGGCGTTTTGAATCGTTACAATCCCGAATTGCCAGGTGCTTCCACCGCAACAATCCAACGCATCATTGAAGGTGAGCCTATCGGTACATTCTATATGTGGGAATGGGCCGGTTACGATGAAAACGGAGTTTCCCAATTCTACGTTCATGACCCTGAAACAGGAGAAAGAACAGGTGAAACTACAGGGACTCCATCAGAAGACGACCGTACAATTGTAGGCAATGCACAACCTTGGCTCACAATGGGTTGGAATAACTCATTCACTTATAAGAATTGGGATTTCAATGCTTTCTTTACCGGAGTTTTCGGCCAAAAGATTTTCAATGAGCCTCGTGCCTACTTCAGCAATATCGGAAACATTCAAGACGGTAAGAATGTAATGTCCTCCATCGTAACAGAACAAAAGGCAACAGACAATCTTTCTGCTATGCCTTCTGACCGCTATTTGGAAGATGGCAGCTATTTCCGTTTGTCTACATTAACCGTAGGATATACATTCAAGAATTTCAACGGTTGGCTCCGCGACATCCGCTTGTATGCTTCTTGCAACAATGTATTTACAATTACAGGATATAAGGGACGTGACCCAGAAATCAACTTAGGCGGTGAAACTCCGGGTTGCGATACTCGTAGCGACCACTATCCACGTACTCGCCAATTCCTTGTAGGTGCAACTATTAACTTCTAAAAAATGCTGATTATGAAATCATATATTAAACTTTTATTATTGTCAGGTGTACTGGTTGGTGCAGCATCATGCACAGACCTTGATACAGAGATCAAGACACAATATACCACTTATCCGGACAACCCGATTGCAGTCAATGCAAAACTTGAAGCATGTTATTATTATTTATACAATGAAGCATGTATTGGCCGTAATTATTGGGAAGGTGTGATGCTTCAAGGTGACGAACTGATGGGTATATGTTTTAACAATGGTTACTTCGACAATGGTCGATTATTGTTCCCTACAGTTCATGATTTACGACCGGACACTCCAGGTGTTGGTCAATTGGGCGATTTAAAATCAGGTATTTCATACTGCAATAGTATTATCTTGGAAATCGGCGGTGAAGATGGAAAAGATCCAATCGTAGCCCCTGTTCGCGCCATTCGCGCCTTCTATCATTTCATGATGATGGACTTGTATGGTGATGTGCCTTTGATGGATCATACCCCTGATGCCGACGAAGTGATTGATCGTGCCCCCCGTGCTGATGTGGCTCGTTGGATAGAGCAAGAACTGCTGGAAGTTATTCCCGATTTGACCGAAGAAAACAATGCAGACACTTATGGTCGTCCCAACAAGTGGATGGCAAAAGCTTTGCTTGCCAAGCTTTATTTGAACTGGGGTGTTTATACTTGCAAAAGCGTAGAAGATGTTACCGGTGACACTCCCAACGAAAAGTTGAATGACTTGGTTGCTGTTTGTGATGACATCATCAAATGTGGTGTTTTTGAAGTGGGGCAAGGATATCGTAAGAAATTCTTTCCAGACAATGGTGTTCACATTAAAGACTTTATCTATGCTATAAACTTTGACCCTGTGAAGAACCCAACAAAATATGTTGGAGGCCATCAATTTGACAGATTTATGACATTCAAGAAAGCCAATAATTGCGATAATGGCCCTTGGGGGTTCAAGCCGGCGAAATCTGTTGCCGGAGCCTATGTATTGGTTCCTGAATGTGTTGACCGCTTCAACTTGGAAGGTGATGAACGTAATCTTATGATTTTAGGCGGCCCACAATATATAACAGACCATGAATATAATTTCACAGATACTCCATTGATGTATCAAGGACAACAGGTAACCTATGAAAAAGAAATCACAGAATGGTTAGACATTAACAAACTTGATGTAGGTGCAGACTCTGAAGCAAAAAATATCATGAAAGGTTATCACTTAGGAAAATATCCTTCACTTGAAGCCGATTATACAGACCGTGACCGCTTGAGTGGTAATGATATTCCTGTCTTCCGTTATGCCGACATCCTTTTGACAAAGGCAGAAGCTATCCTTCGTGGTGCAACTGCTACTATGGGACACACACCTGCCTCATTGATGAACGAAGTTCGTGATTGTTCAAGTGCACCCCATGTAACAGGTACTCCAACCTTACAGGATTTGTTGGATGAACGTAGTCGTGAATTCATCTGTGAAATGTGGCGCAGACAAGACTTGATTCGTTTTGGTCAGTTTGAAAACGACTGGGGTTACAAACATGTAGTAAATCCAGGTGCCAAGACAGAAAAGTGGCGTCGCGTAATGCCTATTCCACAGGGTGAAATGGAGACAAACACCAACTGGGCTCAGAACAAAGGTTATTAATA
>CAZJFI010000066.1:0-8230 GCA_964545265.1 uncultured Phocaeicola sp. | reverse complement strand
ATAAAAATCGTTCTTTTTTATGATTTTTCCAATAATTAAGCCGTTTCTTTTTTGAAGAATAAAGAAAAGATTCTATTTTTGAGAAATTTTTGGAATACTATTGAGAAACAAATCATAATAATAATCAAAAAAATAACATTTCATGGAAGCAGTTTTCAGTTACATTATCAGTTTGGGTGCAGCTGTAATGATGCCTATCATCTTTACGATATTAGGTGTTTGTATCGGTATTAAATTCAGCAAGGCGTTGAAGAGCGGTTTGTTGGTAGGTGTCGGTTTTGTAGGCTTGTCGGTAGTTACCGCTTTGCTTACCAGCAGCCTTGGCCCGGCTTTAAGTCAAGTAGTAGAAATTTATGGTCTCCAACTGAAAGTATTCGACATGGGATGGCCTGCAGCAGCAGCGGTAGCCTATAACACTTCAGTAGGAGCCTTCATTATTCCTGTATGTTTAGGTGTGAACATCTTGATGTTGTTGACCAAAACCACTCGTACCGTAAACATCGACCTTTGGAACTATTGGCATTTCGCCTTTATCGGAGCCATCGTTTACTTTGCATCCGATAGCATTCTTTGGGGCTTTTTTGCTGCTATTATCTGCTACATCATCACTTTGATTATGGCAGACTATACCGCAGAAAAATTCCAAGGTTTTTATGCCAATATGGAAGGTATCTCTATTCCTCAACCATTCTGCCAAGGATTCGTTCCATTTGCCATCGTCATAAACAAAGTATTGGACAAGATTCCTGGTTTTGACAAGTTGAACATAGACGCCGAAGGTATGAAGAAAAAGTTCGGTTTGTTGGGCGAACCTCTGTTTTTGGGTATTCTGGTAGGATGCGGCATTGGCATTTTAGCTTGTAAGAACACTACCGAAATGGTTGACAAGATTCCTAACATTTTAGGTCTGGGTATCAAGATGGGTGCCGTTATGGAATTGATTCCACGTATTACCAGCCTTTTCATCGAAGGTTTGAAGCCTATTTCAGATGCAACCCGTGAAATGATTGCCAAGAAGTTCAAGGGTGCTGTTGGTTTGAATATCGGTATGAGTCCGGCATTGGTTATCGGCCATCCGGCTACATTGGTGGTATCGTTGCTTTTGATTCCTGTAACTTTGTTATTGGCTGTAGTTCTCCCAGGCAATGAGTTCCTTCCATTGGCTTCATTGGCTGGTATGTTCTATGTATTCCCCATGGTATTGCCTATCACTAAGGGTAATGTATTGAAGTCGTTCCTCATCGGTTTGGTGGTATTGACTATCGGCCTTTATTTTGTAACAGATTTGGCTCCTTCGTTTACTCAAGCAGCCAATGATGCCTATGCATTAACCGTTGCCAAGGGTAGTCCTGACGGTGCCTTGAAGATTCCTGATGGATTTGAAGGTGGTGCCCTCGACTTTGCTTCCAGCCCATTTGCTTGGGTAATCTTCCATCTGACTCATACTTTCAAATGGATCGGTTCGGGTATCCTGGTATTGATTACTTTATTCTTGATGATTCTAAACCGTCGTGCAATCATCAAATTGCAGAAAGAGAACAAATAAGATTATTTTTGTCATTCTGAACGCAACGAAGTGTAGTGAAGAATCTGAATACATACACGAAAGGCTGCGCTATTGTACAGATTCTTCGCTAATGCTCAGAATGACAATTATAAAAGAATGATATAAATAAAGAAAATCATAAATTACAAATCAAAAACAATAAATCATGAAGAAATTAGCTATTGCAATGATGATGGGTGTTGCTGCGTTCTCAGCAAATGCCCAAGTGAACTACACAGTTCAAACAGCTTGCCATCCGCAAGATGTGAAACATTACGATACTGAACGTCTGCGTGAAGCGTTCCTGATGGAAAAAGTTATGGCTCCGGACGAAATCAATGTAACTTATACATTGTACGACCGTTTGATTTTCGGTGGTGCCATGCCGGTAAATAAGGTATTGAAGTTAGAAACTTTCCACGAACTGAAGGCTGAACACTTCCTCGACAGACGTGAATTGGGTGTTATCAACGTAGGTGGCGACGGCGTTGTAACTGTTGATGGCAAGGAATATCCTATGAAGTTTAAGGAAGGTCTTTATGTAGGTTGTGGCAAGAAGGAAGTAACCTTCAAGAGCAACGACCCTGCTAATCCTGCCAAGTTCTACATCAACTCTACTCCTGCATACAAGGAATATGTTACTCAGTTGATTACTACAGACAAGAAGGCTGATCCTAAGAAGTATGCCATTGCACAATCGGATGCATACGGAAAGATGGAAGATAGCAACGACCGTGTTGTAAACCAATTGATCGTAAGCTCTGTATTGAGCAAAGTTAAGGGTGGTGGTACTAACCAACTCCAAATGGGGCTGACTGAATTGAAGCCGGGTTCTGTATGGAACACTATGCCTGCTCATACTCACACTCGTCGTATGGAAGCTTACTTCTATTTCAATGTGAAGGAAGGTAATGCCATCTGTCACTTGATGGGCGAACCTCAGCAACAACGTTTGGTTTGGATGCATAACGAACAAGCCATCACTTCTCCTGAATGGTCAATCCACGCAGCTGCAGGTACAACCAACTACATGTTCATTTGGGGTATGGGTGGTGAAAACCTGAACTATGGTGACAAGGACGAAATCAAGTATACTGAAATGAGATAAAACCAATTTTTAAATCGATTATCATGAAAAAAGCAATGACTAATTGGCGCTGGTGGATTTGCCTCCTGTTGTTTGTTGCAACAACGGTGAACTACATGGACCGCCAAGTACTTTCCTTGACATGGAAAGACTATATCGCTCCGGAATTCCACTGGACTGACTCTGACTATGGTATCATTACCGGTTTCTTCTCTATCTTCTATGCAACGGTAGGCTTGTTTGCCGGTCGTTTCGTTGACTGGATGGGTACCAAGAAAGGTTTCCTTTGGGCCATCGGTGTATGGTCGCTCGGTGCATGTATGCATGCCGGTTGTGGTTGGGCAACTATGATGATTCAAGACATTGAATCCATCGAAGCTTTGAAAGCGCTCGAAACAGGTTCTACAGCTGCTTTGGCCGTAGCCAGTGTCAGTGTATGGTTGTTCTTGGCTTGCCGTGCCGTATTGGCATTGGGTGAAGCCGGTAACTTCCCTGCAGCTATCAAGACTACAGCCGAATACTTCCCGAAGAAAGACCGTGCTTTGGCTACTTCTTTGTTCAATGCCGGTTCTTCAGTAGGTGCATTGGCAGCTCCGTTGACCATTCCTATCCTTGCCAGCAAGTTTGGTTGGGAAATGGCCTTCATCATCATCGGTGCCTTGGGTTTCGTATGGATGTTCTTCTGGGTATACATGTATGATAAGCCACACGCTTCCAAGCATGTAAATGAAGCCGAATTGGAATACATTCTTCAAGATGAAGCCAATGAAAATAAAGAAACTGAAAAAGCATCAGTGAAGGAAGAAAAGGTGATTCCTTTCTTGAAGTGTTTCACCTACAAGCAAACCTGGTCATTCATTACCGGTAAGTTCTTTACCGATGGTGTATGGTGGTTCTACTTGTTCTGGGCACCTGCTTATTTCTCTGAAATGGGTAAATCCATGCAAACTACAGAAGGTAAGATGTTGGTATTCGTACTTTACCTCATTGTTACTGTAGTTTCTATCTTTGGCGGATACTTGCCTAAGTTGTTTGTTGAAAAGAAGGGTATGGAACCCTATGCAGGCCGTATGCGTGCGATGTTGATTTTCGCATTCTTCCCCTTGTTGGCATTGTTTGCACAACCCTTGCAAGGTTACTCCATCTGGTTCCCGGCCATCATCATTGGTTTGGCAGGTGCAGGACACCAGGCATGGTCGGCCAACATCTTCTCGACTATTGGTGACATGTTCCCGAAATCTACCATTGCTACCATTACAGGTATCGGTACTATGGCAGGTGGTATTGGTTCTACCTTAATTAATATGGGTGCCGGTAAGTTGTTCGATTATGCAGCTGAACAAGGCGATGCCTTTACCTTCTTCGGTTTCGCAGGCAAGCCAGCCGGTTACATGATTATCTTCTGCATCTGTGCGGTGGCATACATCATCGCTTGGAGCATCATGAAGAGCTTGGTACCAAAGCATAAGCCAATCGTTGTTGATTGATTTGACAATAAAAAAGGTTGCTAAATTTTAGCAGCCTTTTTTATTATGTAACGTATAAATAATAACCTGCATCAGTTGTGTCATCCTGAACGAAGTGAAGGATCTGATTACATCCACGTTTATATCTTCAGATCCTTCGTCACTTTGTTCCTCAGGATGACACGAGAAATGAAGTGATGCATGTTATTATTTTCATGTAACTATACTATACTATCCAACAAACGGGCATAAATGGGGTCTTCACGGAGCAATTGAGGATTACCGATAATCACCAAACGCTTACGGGCCCGCGTAAGGGCTACATTCAGTTTTCTATCGATAATTACCCCATTCTCTTCCGTCAAATTCGGCAAGGTCTTCAATTGGGAAAGGGTATTCACACAAAAGGAATAGATAATGACATCGCGTTCACTTCCCTGATAGCGTTCCACGGTATCTACCGAAATATCCATCAACTCCTTAACACCATATTTTTCCAACTCTTTCCGTATCAAGGCTATCTGGTTTCTATAAGGTGTAATGATTCCTATCGTATGATGGGCATCGAAACTATCCTTGTTTTCCTTCCATACCTGCCATGCATAAAGGGCTGCCATTTCGGCCTCTTGCTGATTGGCTTTGATGGAGCTATACTTCGAATCTGATTGTGAAGGAAGAAAAGTAACGGCCTGATTGATGGGTTCCAACTGATGAGGAAGACCTACTGATTCCAAACGACCTGCATAAAAGGCCTCATTGGCAAATTGAGCTACATCAGGATGCATACGTCCTTGTTTGCAAAGCATATCGCTCACCTCAGTCTCCGTTTCGTGTAAATGGAAACGATAAAGGCGTTCAAAGAGCGAATCTTTCAGGTTAAGCAAACCTATTTGACGAAGAGCATCAGCATAGACTTCGGAGTCTGAGGATTGTTGTAACACCACAGCTGGCAATTGTTTGTGGTCGCCTATTAGAATAAACTTATCAATTGCATTTCTTCCATCCGGCGATTTACCACACCAGATGCCCAACAATTGAGGTTCCAATATTTGGGTAGCCTCATCGATAATGGCTACTTCAAAATGCTTAATTTTAAAGAGTTCGGGCTTGGAGGAGAAGGTAGATACCGTACCTACATAAATGCGACAAGCCTCCATTCGTTCAAGCACTGCTTTTCGATTCTGACAAGCTTGCAAGGCATTTTCCAACAAATGAGGACGATAACGCTCATCACATGAAAGTTCACTTCCTACACGGAGATAATCCACTTCGGGAGTAATGGTTGACAACGAATGACAAATCTCGTCTACAGCCCGATTGGTATAAGCAAGCAACAAGATATTCGATTGTCCATCAGCATGGAAAGCCCTTACCATGCGGTTCAGGGCTCGTGAGGTCTTGCCTGTTCCCGGAGGGCCAACCAACAAGAAATAGTCCTTGGCCGACAAGGCTTTTTGGGTAATTCGCTCGAAATCGTCGATGAAATGGGCATTTTTTAATGATTCACTTGTTTCAAAACGCGGTCCTCGTTGGGCTAACAACAAGTCGCGACGTTCTTGATTGGCATTCAAGTATGCCCACAAACCTGCATACATGGAACGGAATGAGGTGTCCATGCTATCATGTTCCATGGCATAAAGACTATCCTTAGGGAACAGATGGGCATTCCGTTGGGAAGCACGCAAACGGACACACACTTGTTGTTCGCTGATGCTTTCAATATTTCCCTTGAACACCATGCGATTGGTCACATTGTCCGTAGGGCAATTGCGTTCATAAAGTATGACTACATCACCTTTTCTAAAATTATGCAGACATTCATCCGAATAAACTGGAATGGCAAAGGTAACAGTGGGCGCATACGATTGGGTTGCCTGGTTGTCAACCAATGTCAAATCATGTAATATTTCACCGGCCAAGCGTTTTTCTTCCAAAGTATGAAGCCAAAGAGCAGCCATACCAATACGCTTGTCATCTGCTACCCCACCCGTCTTAGACAGATAGAGTTCCTTGGTGATGAAATTATAGAGGGCATAAAAATAGGCTTTCTCCCTACCTTGAAGGGAAGACAACTTTTCTTGTATGCCTTGTATCTGAGGACAGAGATATTGGTCCCAAAAACGCCCGCGGAGTTTCCTCACATTCAACGTTTGTGGGTTGATTTGTGCCAACAATTCTTCTGTATACGATTCATGATTATGCATCTGCACCCCATACTCCGAAGCCACAATACGATTACGCAAGGCAATGACCTTACGCACTTGTGCCCAAGTAGTACGAGCCGGATAAAGCAACGGATAACGGGTATAGAGCAAGTATGGGCGTTGCCTTTCATGAGGATGATTCATACTGAATTCCAAAACAGCCATATAAAGCAACATCTGTACCCGATTGTTTTCTTTGGGAAGGACTTTGCTTTTGTCGCTATATTCGTCGGCCTTACCCGATTTCATTTCGATAAAGCAACTCATATCACGCTGCATATAGTCCAACCGTCCTTGTATGCCCAAGGGTTCACAGATGTAGGAGGGTTCAAGAACAGCATCGCTCTTGTCGAGCCGATACACAGCCTCATCAAAAGTATGCTGAACCGTATCGCTCAGATGGTCGAAGTGCATCCGGCAATCGTCAAAGAAAGCCTTTTCTTTCTGTGCATCCCGCAAATCCTCACAAGCAGCCAGTTCTACAGGGTATTGGCGGAAAGCCTTCTGCATGGTAGCCCGATAATCGGGCAAATGCTTGTCGGCATAAATCCATTCGTCGAGGAAAAGATTGGCTATATTACCCAACAATAAAGGTCGGGCATTCTCGATAGGCATCAGTCGGCTCATGAAATAATTGGCCGGATGATGGCCAAAATCGCGATAACACTCGGCCAAGGAGCTGATATCCATCAAGTAATCGGGTTCCAGAACGATGAAAGATGGACAAAAAACGCCCATTTCATCGACAAAAACGTTCAACAAGTTCAAATTGGCTCCACGCCAAAACAGGGAGATTTGGTCGGAAAACTCTTCATTTACTCCCGAAATTCCATAACGAACCTGATAGATTTGGTCGTCTTTTTCGGGGATTTCGACGTATAAATAAGCCTCGTCAGAGTAAAGAAAACGTACTCTAATGCGACGTATTTTATCAATTTTCGCCCTTTTCATCGAATATTTTCACGTTCAAAAAATGCTTTCAGTTGGTCGCTTATCTGCTTCATCCCTTGAACAGACGGGTGGCCATTAATCTTGTGAATCCGTTCAAACTCCACACATTTCACACCATAATGTTGGCAGATGGTCTTTACTGATTCATCGATTTCTTCCCTCAACTCATCATTCAACAAGAACACTATTTCCACATTGGGGTAACGGTCAATCAGTTTTTCGAGCAGGCAAGCCATGGCGGGACGGAAGGAGAAGAGATCCTTACGGGTCCAATTTTCATACTGATATTCCCCAATGGGCGAACCGGCCCACGAGTCATTGGTACCGCCAAACACCAAGATGATATCGGGTGTTCCTAATTTGTCGTGACGGGTTACAAACGAACGGTCGCTATAATCGGTAAAATCAGGTTTTCCACTCTTATAGCCTGAATAACAGATGGTAGAACCTGAGAACGAGTTGTTTACACACAATCGGTATCCGTTTTCCTTGACAAACTGGTGCCACCAAGTCTCACGCACATGGTGCACATCGGTATTCTCGGCCTTGGGATTATCCCAATACCATACAAAATTTGTATCGGGTTGCAAATAGCCCTGGAAAGTGGAATACGAGTCACCTAAAATGGAAATGGACTTGGCGCTTTGTGCCATAGCAGCTGTAGTAAACATCAGGCCTACCAACAGACAGAAAAGGGAGTTTTTCATGATTGCAAAATGTTTATTAGTGAAGACAAAGTTACAGATAATCTTTGGGATTTTCAAGAAAAAAACTTCACGATATTAGTCAAATAGTCAGTAAAGTCAGTAAAGTCAGTAATTTTTGCGTAGGTAGTTAAACATGAATTTCAAACTTATATATATAATATATATAATATATATATTATATATATAAAATTTATTTTACATATTATGAGAGAAAGTATATAGTATGGCAAAAATAACTGACTTTACTGACTTTACTGACTACACTGACT
>CAZJFI010000065.1:0-8332 GCA_964545265.1 uncultured Phocaeicola sp. | reverse complement strand
CACGACATTCAGAACCACAATCTGACGCTCTAACCGACTGAACTATAGTCACCATTTAGAGACTTCCTTTCGAAAGCGATGCAAAGGTACGACTTTTATTTGAATCTGCAAACTTTTTGGATGTTTTTTTTATCTAGTATCGTGTAAATAATAAGTTGCATCAGTTTAGTTGTGTCATCCTGAACGTAGTGAAGGATCTGATTGCATTCACGTGTATGCATACAGATTCTTCGCTTCGCTCAGAATGACACGACTGATGCAGGTTATTTTTTTCATTTCATCTAAAAAGTGTTTGTGCGTACCTTGACGCATGCTTTTTTATTGATAAATGGCCTTTTTGCCTGCCAATAAAGTATTCTTCATCAGCGATACAATGGTCATAGGACCTACACCGCCAGGAACTGGAGTGATGAAGGAACATTTGGGAGCCACTTCATCGAATTTCACGTCACCGGTAAGCTTGAATCCGCTCTTCTTGGTGGCATCGGGTACACGAGTGGTACCTACATCAATAATCACGGCACCTTCCTTTACCATTTCGGCCTTCACAAAGTTGGGCTGACCCAATGCGGCAATGATGATATCGGCTTCCTGACATTCCTTGACCAAGTCCTTGCTACGGCTATGGCAAACGGTTACGGTGGCATCGCCCGGATAGGCTTTCTGCATCATGAGGCTGGCCATAGGCTTGCCTACAATGTTACTGCGACCCAAAACCACGCACTTCTTACCCTGAGTCTCGATGTTGTAACGCTTCAAGAGCTCGAGGATGCCATTGGGGGTAGCTGATACATAGCAAGGAAGTCCGATAGACATACGACCTACATTGATGGGGTGGAATCCGTCCACATCCTTGCGATAATCGATGGTTTCGATTACCTTCTGTTCTGAAATGTGCTTAGGCAAGGGGAGTTGCACAATGAAACCGTCTACATCGGCATCGTTGTTCAGTTCTTCTACCTTGGCCAAGAGCTCTTCTTCAGTAACATCGGCTTCGTAGCGAATCAAGGTAGACTTGAATCCACATACTTCGCATGCCTTTACCTTAGCTGCTACATAAGTTTCGCTACCACCATCGTGTCCTACAAGGATAGCGGCCAGATGAGGGCGCTTGCCTCCCTTGGCAACAATTTCAGCTACTTCAGCAGCAATTTCTTGTTTTACTTGTTCCGATATGGCTTTCCCGTCAATCAGTTGCATATTTTTCTGTTTAATAGATTATCGTTTCATTTTTGGCATCATACCTGGCATGCCCATGCCGGCCAACTTACCCATCTTGGCCATGTTGCTTCCGGTGACCATCTTCATCATCTTGCGGGTTTGGTCAAACTGCTTGAGCAAACGGTTCACTTCCTGCAAGTTGGTACCACTACCCTTGGCAATACGGGTACGACGGCTTCCGTTCAAGATTTCAGGGCGACGACGTTCTTCGGGAGTCATGGAGTAGATAATGGCTTCAATGCTCTTGAAGGCATTGTCGTCAATGTCGATATCCTTGATGGCCTTGCCTACACCCGGAATCATAGCAGCCAAGTCCTTGAGGTTACCCATCTTCTTGATTTGTTGGATTTGACCCAAGAAATCGTTGAAGTCGAACTGGTTCTTCTGAATCTTCTTCTGCAAGCGCTTGGCTTCTTCTTCGTCATATTGTTCCTGAGCACGTTCTACCAACGATACGATGTCACCCATGCCGAGGATACGGTCGGCCATACGTGAGGGGTGGAACTGGTCGATGGCTTCGAGCTTTTCGCCGGTACCCACAAACTTGATAGGCTTGTTTACCACGGTGCGGATAGAGAGGGCGGCACCACCACGGGTATCACCATCGAGCTTGGTCAATACCACACCGTCAAAGTCGAGGCGCTCATTGAACTCGCGGGCGGTGTTCACGGCATCCTGACCGGTCATGGAGTCGACTACAAACAAGGTTTCATCCGGGTTGATGGCTTTCTTGATGGCTTCGATTTCGTCCATCATCTGCTCATCGATGGCCAGACGACCGGCGGTATCGACAATCACCAAGTCATTGCTTCGTACTTTGGCTTCCTTGATGGCGTTGAGGGCAATCTGTACAGGGTCCTTGCTATCGGGTTCGCTATAAACGGGCACACCCACTTGTTCGCCCAAAACCTTCAGCTGTTCGATAGCTGCCGGACGATAAACGTCGCAGGCTACCAGCAAAGGCTTGCGGTTCTTCTTGGTCTTGAGCATGCGGGCCAACTTACCTGTAAAGGTAGTCTTACCCGAACCTTGAAGACCTGACATCAAGATAACGGCAGGCTTTCCTTCCAACTTCAGCTCGGCAGTTTCGCCACCCATCAATTGGGTAAGCTCATCGTGTACAATCTTCACCATCAACTGGCTGGGCTTCACGGCAGTAAGCACGTTCTGACCCAAGGCTTTTTCCTTGACGGTATCCGTAAAGTTCTTGGCTACCTTGTAGTTGACGTCGGCATCGAGCAAGGCTCTGCGGACATCCTTCAAAGTTTCCGCTACATTAATCTCGGTGATCTTACCTTCACCCTTCAGAATTTTAAAAGACCGTTCCAGTCTTTCGCTTAAATTGTCGAACATATATGCTTATTTATTATTTCTTCAAAGTTTTGAACGGCAAAATTAATAAAAAAGATTCATAACTATATCTTCTTGTTCTGCCAATTTGCTTTTTTCAAGTAAATTACGCTGGTTGGCGGCAAAAATCCGTAGTAAAGAGCTATACATATTTATATATTATATAAGCTTCCAACGAAAAGGAGTGCAAAGATACGCTTTTTCAAGACAAAAACGGGTATAAAGACGCTTTGTTTCTTTTGAAACTATTGGTAATATCAACTATTTTAGCACATAATTGCACATTAATTTGTTTAGTGTGTAATTTTATGCTACCTTTGCACCCGAAAATCAATTAATAAAAGAAAAAATGAAGAAATTATTCTTGATGAGCGCAATGGCGCTAATGGTTTCAATTCCAACTTTTGCAGGTGGTATTCTTACCAACACTAATCAGAACGCAGCATTCCTTCGTAACCCCTCACGCGATGCAGTCATCGCAATCGATGGTGTATACAGCAATCCGGCTGGTATCGCTTTCATGCCGGAAGGCTTTCATTTGTCAATCAGCTGGCAAGCTGCTTGGCAGAAGCGTCAAATCAATTCAACTTTTGCTGCTTATCCTTTAAATGGGGGTGCACAGACAAAGGATTTTGAAGGTGTAGCTAAGGCTCCTATCATTCCTTCTTTCCAGGCTGCTTATGTAATCAATGACAAGTGGTCAGTATCTGCTCAGTTCGCTGTTGGTGGTGGTGGCGGTAAATGCGAGTTCGACAATGGCTTGCCTATGTTCGAAAAATTGGTTTATAGCACCGCTGTTGCAGGTGTAAATGCTATGATTCCAGGTGCTTCTGTAGCTCGTTATGGCTTGAACCAGAATTTGACAGGTGAACAATACTTCTATGGTATCCAAGTGGGTGGCACTTATAAGTTGGCCGACAACTTCTCTGTATTCGGTGGTGTTCGTGCCGTATTGGCCAATTGCTCATATGTAGGTGGTATCACTGGTATTAATGGTGATGTGAAGCTTCCTGAAGCCATGGGCGGTACAGTTATGCCTAACCAAATCCAATCGGATGACCTTTTGTTGGATTGTTCACAGAGTGGTACAGGTTTCACACCGATCATTGGTTTGGACTGGAAGTTGGGTAAGCTGAATTTGGCTGCCAAGTATGAATTCCGCACAAAGATTAGTCTTGAAAACGATGCAGACAACAGTCCTAATGTAGACGCAATGATGGCCGACTACAAGGACGGTAACAAGGTTCGTTCAGACATCCCTGCTTTGTTGACTTTAGGAGCTCAATATGAATTGTCAAATGTTCGTTTGAATGCCGGTTTCCACTACTATTGGGACAAGGATGCCAAGGGTACTCCTATCAAGAAGGGTGACAACACCTGGGAAGCTAACTTGGGTATTGAATGGGATGTAAACGACAAGATTTTATTGAGCTGCGGTGGTCAACGTACACAATATGGTTTCGACGATACTGATATGGTAGATACTAACTTCAACATCAACTCATTTGGCCTTTGCATTGGTGGCGCCTATAAGTTCAACGAAAAGATGAAGTTGAATGTGGGTTACATGCACTCGTTCTACGATGAACACGAAGTTGCCAGCCAGTATGGTAAAGACATTTACACTCGTAAGAATGATGTAATTGGTGCTTCGCTCGACATTACATTTTAAATAGTAAGAGAATTAGTTGGTTAATAAGGGTGTGCCTCACGGTACACCCTTATTTTGTATATAGGCCACTAAATAGGTCGATTTTCACAAACAGTTCCTATCGCATGACCTAAAAGTTATTGTTAGTTGTTGCTTGATATAATTTTTACTAATCGAACTCTGTACTTGGTTTTTGTGCCTGCTTCCTGGAATTTGGATGATGACTTAAATCCAAAGGCATAGACTTCCCCGTCTTGGTCGTACAGATATCGTTTGTCTATATTGATGGTGGGGTAAGAAGCAGCTTCCAAGCGTTCGTTTAAAGTATCGAGCGCTTCGTTTTGGAAGGTGGCATTCAAAGTCCTTGCTTGAGCTTCGTTGGGCAATAGCCATCCGTTGGTGGAATATTCTTCAAGAAATTCGCTCAAATCGCCTGCATAGCATCCCCATTCTTCCAGGCTCATTAGCAGAACACCTTCTTCGTTGGTCTCTACCACAATACCATTGTTCCAAATGCTTCCCACTTCGATGGTTTCATCTGTAGTTGAGTTGTTGTCCGAAGTGTTTTCTTGGGTGGGGGAGAGTCCAAAATCAAACTCTACATCGATGGAGGTATCCCATCCGTCGATAATGAAATCGCTTCCTACCATTACTCCTCCTGTATAGTTTCCACTGATGTTGAAGGGGTGGTTTGCTTCGGGCTTCCCTTTGTAAGTATAGGCATAGGTGGCTTGTGTCCCGTCTTTAGAAGTCAGCAAGATGGAGAACACCGTTTCATTGCCACTACCTGGAAAAGTGTAAATGGTATTTGCCCGCCAAATGCTGTCGGCATCCATCTGACAAGGGAGCTCAATCTTTTTTGCTTCTTGTCCATATTCTCCGTTCATGGTTACTGACCCATACATAGGTGATAGGGTGAACTGCACTTCCGATACATCGTTGGGTATGCCGTTCAGCGCTACCGAGATGGATGATACGGCGTAGGATAAGGTAATGTTCAAGGAAGTTGGCTTGTTGCTTACTTTTACATCTGCTTTTCCCATCATCATAGGAGTGGTGGCCCCTTGGGTACTTTGTAAGGTGATTTCTTCCAGAGCATGAGTCTTTTGCGGCAAAACATATCCTCCTTTTACTCCCGCAATGGCCACAATTCGATATTCTCCTGATGCCAATTTCAGTCCGATGGTGTCGCCGGCTTGTTGAACGGTTTGCGAGGCACTGCATGTGCCCTCCTTGTCAAAGGCATATAGGTGGAGAGGATACTCTATTTGTGTATCTTCTGCTGATCGGGCTTTCACTTTCAGTATCTGCGACTCCTGATTCAGTGTCTCTTCCGATATTTTTTGGCAAGAGGAAATCAAAAGACAGAGAAATGAAACTATGATGAAGGCTTGTGTTCCCTTTTTGCTCATATTACTGTTCTTTAACGTCGATAATAATGTCTTCTAAATCTTCACTTCCTACCCAAGGGGTGATTCCTGCTCCTGTTATGCTGAGCGTCTTGTTTCTTATCGTTATTTGGAAGTTATGTTGCATGCCTCCAGTGAACGTGCTGTTTGGAAAATCGGTTGTTTGTGCCAAGTAAGTCTGGTCGCCGATGCTGTATTCAATGCTGAGGGTAACAGAAGATTCGTCTTTCTTTTCATTGACGATGAGGTAGAAGGTGGCATCTCCTTGTGTCATAGACTTGTTGGGACTGATGGTGAGTGTGTCCGACTGATTATCGGATAGACTAACTTTATTGGTGAATGAGTAGGTGGTAGGGGTAGTAATATTCTGGCCTACAATTGAGATTTTGTTGAGGGTGGCGGTGGTTAAATCCTCTATGGCCATGAACTTCAGTTGCACCAGAGAAGAAATATGCTCGAATGAAGTACTATCCGTATTAAAGTTAACCACTCCATTTTCACCATATTTCTGTTGGGTAGTGGCAATTAGAAAATCGCATCGTGAAAGGCTTTCCATAGTGCCGTCCTGTTGTTTCAGGTTAGGCATGGGAATGTTGGTGTATGAGGTGGCTTTATTATAGGGATAGAATGCTCTGAAAGTATGTAAGTTGTCCTTGTCGGGCCAATACACCTTTTCTTCAGGCATCCACAATTCTCCGTTGTACACCCAACGCACAACGGGCTTTTCGTCAACAAACATTCCTATGGAGTCTTGATTCTGGAAAGATGCAAGGTTGGGAGCGTCGCCTCCATATCGACCTTTGACAGGGGCTGTTCCCTCTATCTGCGCAACGATGTTCATGGATAACTCTGCCGTTGGCAACGGCAATTCGTTGTTCTCTACTTGGCATGAAGCCATACAAGTCAGGCTGAAGCATAGGTATACTATGATGTGCTTGTGTTTCATAAATACTTGGGTCTTATTTTTTATTTTTGTACGACAAATATATATTTCTGGTTTATAAAAAACAAGCGATATTTTTAAATTATTTTATAAAGCGTTGTTACATAGACGGTTATGTTTTGATATTTTTCTCTAAATATCCTTCTGTCTACTACTATTCACCTTATTATATTACGCGACGCGTGAGCCGATAAGTAAAAAGATATAAATTTTAAAGGTTCTCATGGTTGGCTAAAGAAAATTATTCGTAACTTTGTGCCACAAAAATCGAAATATCATTAAATTATACACTATAAACAAAGAGAATATGATGACAATTGACAAATTCAACTTTGCCGGAAAGAAGGCAATTGTCCGTGTGGACTTCAATGTACCTTTGAACGAAGAAGGTAAAATTACTGACGATACTCGTATCCGCGGTGCTCTTCCTACCTTGAAGAAGGTGTTGGCCGATGGCGGTGCTTTGATTATCATGTCGCACATGGGTAAACCTAAGGGTAAGGTTAATGCTAAGTATTCATTGAGCCAGATTGTAGACGCTGTAGCCGAAAAATTGGGTGCTCCTGTTCAGTTTGCTCCTGATTGTGCAAAAGCTGCTGAAGCTGCTGCTGCTTTGAAGGCTGGTGAAGTTCTTTTGCTTGAAAATCTCCGTTTCTATCCTGAAGAAGAAGGTAAGCCTGTAGGTATCGACAAGGAAGATCCTGCTTACGAAGAAGCAAAGAAGGCTATGAAGACTTCACAAAAGGAATTCTCTAAGACATTGGCTTCTTATGCTGATTGCTACATCAACGATGCATTTGGTACTGCTCACCGCAAGCATGCTTCTACAGCTGTTATCGCTGACTATTTCGATGCAGATCACAAGATGCTTGGTTATTTGATGGAAAAGGAAGTACAAGCTGTTGACAACATCTTGAAGGACATCAAGCGTCCGTTTACTGCTATCATGGGTGGTTCTAAGGTATCTACAAAAATTGGTATCATTGAAAACTTGATGGATAAGGTAGACAACTTGATTCTTTGTGGTGGTATGACTTATACTTTCGCTAAGGCTCAAGGTGGTGAAATCGGTCAGTCAATTGTTGAAATGGACAAGTTGGATTTGGCTCTTAATATCATCGAACAAGCTAAGGCTAAGGGCGTTAACTTGGTATTGGGTACTGACTGTGTGGCAGGTGACGATTTCAAGAACGATTGCAACACTCAAGTATGTCGAGCTAATGCTATTCCTGCTGGTTGGGAAGGTCTCGATGCCGGTCCTGAAACTCAGAAGGCTTTTGCTGCTGCTATTGAAGGCGCCAAGACTATCCTTTGGAATGGTCCTGCAGGTGTATTCGAATTCGATAACTTTACTGCTGGTTCACGTGCTATCGCCGAAGCTATCGCTAAGGCAACCGCTGAAGGTGCATTCTCATTGATTGGTGGTGGTGACTCTGTAGCTTGTATCAACAAGTTCGGTATGGCCGACCAAGTTTCTTATATCTCTACAGGTGGTGGCGCTTTGCTTGAAGCTATTGAAGGTAAGGTGCTCCCGGGTGTAGCAGCCATCAAGGGTGAATAAAAGCTTTATTTTTTCAATAAAAAAGGGAGAAAATTACTTTTTCCCTTTTTTTATTGAAAAAAACTTCTGTTTTATTTGGATGTTTCAAACAAAACCTCTACCTTTGCACTCGCTTTTGAAAAGGAAGTAAGCTCTTTGAAGTTGGTGTGGTAGTTCAGTTGGTTAGAATACCTGCCTGTCACGCAGGGGGTCGCGGG
>CAZJFI010000064.1:0-8441 GCA_964545265.1 uncultured Phocaeicola sp. | reverse complement strand
AACCGGTACCCGATGTGGTAAACGAAGTATACCATGTAAACAACTTCACCTTCGGCCCTGAATACTTCATACCCAAACCGGTAGACCCACGTTTGATTACAGAAGTATCTATGGCTGTGGCCAAAGCCGCCATGGAATCGGGTGTAGCCCGTAAGCCTATCGAAGATTGGGAATCTTACCGTCAACATCTGAAAGAACTGATGGGACAGGAAAGCAAACTTACCCGTCAGCTTTACGACACCGCCCGTCGCGATCCACAACGTGTGGTATTTGCCGAAGGTATTCACCCCACCATGCTGAAAGCAGCCGTAGAAGCCAAAGCCGAAGGAATCTGCCATCCTATTCTATTGGGTAACGACGAAGCCATTACCAAACTCGCCAAAGAATTAGAATTGAATCTGGAAGGCATTGAGATAGTCAACCTCCGTCATCCCAATGAAGCCGCTCGCCGTGAACGCTATGCACGTATCCTTTCCGAAAAGCGTGCCCGTCAAGGTGCCAACTTCCAAGAATCGAACGACAAGATGTTTGAACGTAACTATTTCGGTATGATGATGGTAGAAACCGGCGAAGCCGATGCTTTCATCACCGGTCTGTACACCAAATACTCCAATACCATTAAGGTTGCCAAGGAAGTGATTGGCATCCAACCCGAACACAAGCATTTCGGTACCATGCACATCTTGAATTCCAAGAAAGGAACCTATTTCGTGGCCGATACGCTGATTAACCGCCATCCTGATACCGAAACTTTGATAGACATAGCCAAGCTGTCAAAGAAAACCGTTGAATTCTTCAACCACACGCCGGTGATGGCCATGCTCTCCTACTCCAACTTCGGTTCGGATAGCGAAGGTAGTCCGGCAAAGGTACACGATGCAGTTGACTATATGCAGAATGCCTATCCTACACTCGCCATCGACGGTGAGATGCAGGTAAAATTTGCTTTGGACAAGGAAGCACGCGACGAAAAATATCCGTTCAACAAGCTGAATGGAAAAGACGTGAACACTTTGGTATTCCCTACCCTAAGCTCGGCCAATGCCGCTTACCAACTTATCCAGTCGATGAGTGAAACCGAAGTAATCGGCCCCATCCAAATGGGATTGAACAAACCGATTCATTTTACCGATTGTGAAGCATCTGTACGCGACATTGTGAACATTACCGCCGTGGCGGTTATTGATGCCATTGTAGAAAAGAAAATGAAGAATCAATAAATAGATGAAATATGCGAAGACCTTTATCAACCAGACAAGCTGTTATCTTAACCTTACTTTGGGTTTCTATTTGTTACATTATACTGGTAGGAGCCGAACGAATTGACGGCCCTTTGATTCTTACTGTTGTCATTTCGGGAGCTTTAGTCTTCATTCCACTGATAAAGTCTTTCAAAAAGGGAAAAGAGTAGACGTTTATCTACTCTTTTCGCCTCTTTTTGCGCAAATTGATATTTATTTTTCACTTTTCCATAATTTTTGTTGTAAGTTTCAAATATACTCTATAAATTTGCAGCCATTAAACAAGAATATTAATCAAGAAAACGATAAAAGAAAGAGATTATGAATGCAGCTAAGGTATTAGAAGATCTGAAAAGAAGATTCCCTAACGAACCTGAATACCATCAGGCAGTAGAAGAAGTACTCGGTACAATTGAAGAAGAATACAACAAACATCCTGAATTTGACAAGGTAAATCTGATTGAACGTTTGTGTATTCCCGATAGAGTATATCAATTCCGTGTTACTTGGATGGACGATAAGGGTAATGTACAAACCAATATGGGTTACCGCGTACAGCATAACAACGCTATTGGCCCGTACAAAGGTGGTATCCGTTTCCACGCTTCAGTAAACTTGGGTATTTTGAAGTTCCTTGCTTTCGAACAGACATTCAAGAATTCATTGACTACACTTCCAATGGGTGGTGGTAAGGGTGGTTCCGACTTCTCTCCACGCGGCAAGAGCAACGCCGAAGTAATGCGTTTCTGCCAAGCCTTCTTGTTGGAATTGTGGCGCCACATTGGCCCAGACACAGACGTCCCTGCCGGTGATATCGGTGTAGGTGGTCGTGAAGTTGGCTACATGTTTGGTATGTACAAGAAACTCTCTCACGAATTTACAGGAACCTTCACCGGTAAGGGTAGAGAATTCGGCGGTTCATTGGTTCGTCCCGAAGCAACCGGTTACGGTAACGTATACTTCCTGATGGAAATGTTGAAGACCAAGGGCATGGACTTGAAGGGTAAGACCGTTTTGATTTCAGGTTCTGGTAATGTAGCTCAATATACAGCCGAAAAGGTTCTCCAATTGGGTGGTAAGGTATTGACCATGTCGGATTCTGACGGTTATATCTATGATCCGGATGGTATCGACCGCGAAAAGCTCGACTACATCATGGAATTGAAGAACCTATACCGTGGACGTATCCGCGAATACGCTGAAAAGTATGGTGTGAAGTATGTACCAGGTGCCAAGCCTTGGGGAGAAAAGGCAGACATTGCCCTTCCGTCGGCCACTCAGAACGAATTGAATGGCGAACACGCACAAATGTTGGTAGACAATGGTGTCATTGCCGTTTCCGAAGGTGCTAACATGCCTTCTACCCCAGAAGCTATCCGCATCTTCCAGGAAGCCAAGATTCTCTACGCTCCAGGTAAGGCTGCTAATGCAGGTGGTGTATCAGTATCCGGTTTGGAAATGAGCCAGAACTCAGAACGTTTATCATGGAGTGCTGAAGAAGTGGACAACAAGCTTCACTACATCATGGAAAACATCCACGAAAATTGCGTGAAGTATGGTACAGAAGAAGACGGTTATGTAAACTACGTAAAGGGTGCAAACATCGCAGGTTTCATGAAGGTTGCCAAGGCTATGATGGCTCAAGGCATTGTATAATCAGCAAATTATTTATAGGTAAAACGGGTGTGTCTTTCGACACACCCGTTTTTATTATTAATTCTCAGGCATCATTACCACTCCCAATTTCTTCTTACCGTCCATTTTAATAATCATCGGATTCTCGAACCGAATGTGACGCAAGAACTGGGTCTCCTCTACCGCAGGTTGGGCATCCAGAAAGTCCTGACTATAGACACCATCGTTCATATAAGCATTAATAGTGAAATATCCCACCCCAAACGAAGTCAGATTTTGGAAGAAATGAGTACCTTGACTGGGATCTACCCGATAATTAGTCAATCCGGCTTCTACAATCACACGTGCTGCAGAGATATGGGGCCATTTCACAGGAATACCCAACCAGGTATCACTACTTCCCCATCGACCAGGACCTACCAATACATAGTGTTTTCCTTCGTCAAGGAACTTTCTGTTTAGTTTTTCTATCTCATAAGCGATAAGCTGATTATTGGATGCGGTATATCCTTCGGTCTTCACATAGACAATATCGAAGACATCTTCCATAATGCCGTGGCCCAATGAATTGAAGCTTTTCAGAATCAAGTTTTCTTTGGGTATCAGGTTCAAATCTTCCGACAAATCGGCCTTTACATCAACCATCGGACGTATCTGCAACAAATAGAAAGTAGCCTTTTGTTTGGTTAATGTTACCGCAAACTCTATTTCAACCGGACGACGCATTTCTTCCTGACCATATTCCTGTACCATCTGCATAATCTTAGGTAATGGGAATACATCGTGTTGAAGCACATTGGCAAAGGTAATAACCTTACGTCCACCCGGATAAATACCATCCCGAATCACCATATCATAAGGGTCGTATGTAGAAGCAATATACTGGAGTGCACCATCCTTTTCGGCTTCACGTACATGCAGTTTCAACAGATTGAATCCATCGTCTAACGAGAAATTTTCTCCATGGTTCTTCAAGTCCAATGCATAGAACTGAGTTTGAGTTTCTCTCAGTGCAATTTCCATTTCACTGGTCTGCAATACCTGACAAGGATGATAAGGACAGACACGTAATGTCAATCCTCCATCCACAATATATTTACCCAAGCCTAAAGCCAAACTTACGGTACCCTCTTCAGCTTTTTCATCACCAATAGGGTAATAGTTAAGCGAACGGGCCACCCCTGATATGGAAGGATAGAACCTGTCGCCATATTGAGTACCTACCACCTCCTGAATGATAACTGCCATCTTTTCCTGATCAATGACATTACTGGTAGCTTGCATATATGCCTTACTATCGCGATAGAACACCGAAGCATAAACTCCCTTTATGGCATCGCTCAACATGCGCAACATTTCATACTTATCCTCCAAATTCGGAATCATATAAGTAGAATAGATACCGGCAAATGGTTGGTAATGGGAGTCTTCCAACAAACTGGACGAACGGATAGCAATCGGTGACTTTACCGCATCAAAGAAAGCAAAGAAATCTTCCACCAAATGGTCGGGTAACTTGGCACGAAGAAAGGCTTTCAAGATGGTTTCATCATCGGCATCACTCAACGCTAACTGATAGAGGCTGTTGGTATCCATAAACTCATCAAAGATATCCGTACAAAGCACTACCGTCTTGGGGATAGAAACAGCGGCATTGTCAAATTCTTCGAATTCTGGATGGCGTTTCACCATGTTATCAATAAAGGCCAAACCGCGTCCTTTACCTCCCAAAGACCCATCACCAATACGGGCAAAATTGGAATAACGGTCGAAACGGTCGCGTTGGAACACCGCAACAACCCCACGATTCTTCATCTTACGATATTTCACAATGGCTTCGAAAATCACATGGCGGTGCCCGTCTACGTCTTGAAGGGAATCCCAAGTAATCTGCTTCAAGAACTCGGCAGCCGGGAACATGGCACGTGAATACAACCAACGCGACACGTGGTTACGCTGAACATGATAAAGCAAGGATTCCTTGGGGATGGCAAAAATGATGTTCTGAAGTTCTTTCAGATTGCGCACCCTGGCCACTTCCTCCATGGTATTGGGATTTCGGAAGATAAAATCACCAAATCCAAAGTTATCGTACATGATTTCGCGCAAGTCGATGTTCATCTTCTTGGAGTTCTTGTCTACAAAACTCGCTTCATACAACTTGGCATATTCTGCATTCGACACCTCCGAAGATTCCAATATCAAGGGCACAAACGGATCGCATTTACGTATTTCACCCAACAATTTTATACCGGCCATCGGGTCGGTCACCCCATTGCGAGGATAACGGGCATCGGTTATGACACCCAAAATATTGTTTTCAAATTTCTGATAGAGCTCCATAGCCTCTTCATAACTACGGGCAAGGGCTATCTTTGGACGACCTCTCATACGGAGGGTCTTCTGGTGGGCATTCAACGCTTCGGTAGCAAATTCCCTACTCTGTTTCAAGATAAACTTATACAAGTTAGGCAAGACGGATGAATAAAAACGGATGGAGTCTTCCACCAATAGAATCATTTGTACCCCTACTTCCTTGATGTCATGCTCCAAGTTCATCTTGTCCTCTATCAGTTTAATGATAGAAAGCAGCAAGTCTGTATTTCCCAACCAACAGAATACATATTCAAAAATACTCAAGTCTTCATGTTCCATACGAGCCGTAATCCCATGCGAGAAAGGGGTAAGTACCACCAACGGGATATGGGTATATTTCCCCTTAATGCTCCGGGCAATATCAAACGTATCACTGTTGTCCGTACCCGGCATTACAATGACCAAATCAAAATTGGTATTGTCCAATTGCTTCCAGGCTTCGGCTTCGGTAGATACTTGCGTAAACCGCGGCGGATAACGAAGACTCAAGTTCATGTATTCATTGAAAATCTTCTCGTCAATACGACCGTCGTCTTCCAACATAAAGGCATCATACGGATTCGCTACCAACAAGACATTAAAGATACGTTTCGTCATCAAGTTCACGAAAGATGTATCTCGAAAATATAGCTGGTTTAACTTTAACTTACTAAGCATGTTTCCCGATATTTCTATTTATTACTTACAAAATTCGGCATTATTATTGACGTACGCAACAAAAAAGACAGAAAATCGCACATTCTGTTATACCATCGTTACCGCTCCACTTATCATAATATCACCCACCGATTAAAATTTTATCAAAATTATTTGGATATTTCAATTTAAACCATACCTTTGCAGCAGAAATGATTTTCATTTTGTCAAAACCTTAAAAACATTATTATGGATATCAATCAAATTATGGCCTCTTTGGAAGCCAAGCATCCGGGAGAATCCGAATACTTACAAGCCGTAAGGGAAGTGTTGCATTCTATTGAAGAGATATACAACCAGCATCCTGAATTCGAAAAAGCATCCCTCATTGAGAGATTGGTAGAACCAGATCGTATTTTTACCTTTAAAGTGCCCTGGGTAGACGACAATGGAAAGGTACAAGTGAACCTTGGTTACCGCGTACAATTCAACAACGCCATCGGCCCTTATAAGGGAGGTATCCGTTTCCATGCTTCCGTCAACTTGTCCATCCTTAAATTCTTAGGTTTTGAACAAACATTCAAGAATGCCCTAACAACCCTTCCGATGGGTGGTGGTAAAGGTGGCTCCGACTTCTCTCCACGCGGAAAGAGCAATGCCGAAGTAATGCGTTTCTGTCAAGCCTTCATGCTCGAATTGTGGCGCCATGTAGGTCCGGATATGGACGTACCGGCCGGCGACATTGGTGTAGGCGGTCGCGAAGTGGGCTATATGTTTGGTATGTACAAGAAGCTTACCCGCGAATTTACAGGAACCTTTACAGGCAAAGGTTTGGAATTTGGCGGTTCTTTGATTCGCCCGGAAGCAACCGGTTTTGGTGGGTTGTACTTTGTTAACCAAATGTTGAAGAACAAGGGCATCGACATCAAGGGCAAGACCATTGCCGTATCCGGTTTCGGTAACGTAGCTTGGGGAGCTGTAACCAAAGCTACCGAATTGGGTGCTAAGGTAGTGACCATCTCTGGTCCTGATGGATATGTATACGACCCTGAGGGCATCAGCGGTGAAAAGATTGACTATATGTTGGAACTTCGTGCATCGGGCAATGATATTGTAGCTCCATACGCAGAAAAATATCCAAATGCCACTTTCGTTCCTGGACGTCGTCCATGGGAAGTAAAGGCAGACATAGCATTGCCATGTGCCACTCAAAATGAATTGAATGGCGAAGACGCACGCAACTTGATTAACAACAACGTTACTTGCGTAGGTGAAATCTCGAACATGGGCTGTACTCCTGAAGCCATCGATGCATTCATTGAACACAAGATGCTATATGCTCCTGGCAAGGCAGTAAATGCTGGTGGTGTTGCCACATCGGGGTTGGAAATGAGTCAGAACGCCATGCACTTGAGTTGGAGAGCCGAAGAAGTGGACGAAAAGCTCCACGGTATCATGCTCGGCATCCACGAACAGTGCGTGAAGTACGGTACCGAAGCTGATGGTTACATCAACTATGTAAAGGGTGCTAACATTGCCGGATTCATGAAAGTCGCTCACGCCATGATGGCACAAGGAATTGTATAAAAGAAATCTATTAGCATAAAATATCTCGTTTAGTTGTATTTGTATTTTGTATTGTAGCTTGCGCTGCCCGTCTGTGAAGATTAGGCAGCGCATTTTTATTGAAAGACAGGAAGAACAATACTATCCGTATTCCATTTCTTAAACTCAATATCAGGATAAGAAGCAATACCAATGCTATCTATCCATTCATTCAGATAAGTGGAAATATGCTTCCCATTCACTTGATAATTGCTATTGTACGTATAATACCGGTCTATGCTTGAACTCGAATTTTCTTCGTAAAGGTTTCCCTTGTTGTAAAACACATGATCGATAGTCGTGGCCTTAAGGCTTTTACCAATAATAGCTCCAAAAATAGTATAACTGATATTATGTGATGCACAACAATTGGAAATAACAAGTGTTTCCTTTTCATTATATGCTCCCCCTACTATTCCCCCGATGGAAGCATAAGATTGTTTGGTAAATGTGTTTTTGTAAGCATAACAATTAAGGATGTATCCGGTTGCATCACCGGCAATAGTTCCTACTTTGTTATTTGCTCCAGTCTTTATAGAATTGTACGTAGCAGAACAATTGACAATGTTCCCCCTATTTCTACCACATATAAAAGCTTGTGCGTATATATAATTTGCACTGGTCAACTCTATATTTGAACTATCTACCGAACAATGGAGGATATTACCATAATTTTGTCCAACTAGTATGCCAATGTATGAATAGGTGGGGTTGTCTATGGTTTTGGCATGAGTAATATGGAGATTGCGTACCGTCCCTTCACTTGAAATGCTTCCAAACAGACCGTTGTATTTTTTATCTACGGTTTTATTTACACTGTAATCGGGTACCGTGAATCCAGAAATAGTATGATTATTCCCCTCAAAAATGTATTTAAAGCCATAGCCACTATTGTAACCGATAGGAAGCATCTTTTTACAATCATCTTCCGTTAATGAAATATCATTT
>CAZJFI010000063.1:0-8489 GCA_964545265.1 uncultured Phocaeicola sp. | reverse complement strand
CGGAAGTTTGAAAGTCATCCCGACTATCCCCAACTATGGAGCATCCGAAAGGCCATCCGCGAGCTGCATGCCAACAGTCGGAAAGGGGCATCGAGAGAGAATATCCGTCAGAAAATCAATTCGTTGAAAGACCGGGCAACGGAATTGGAAATACGCATTAACGAAGCCTTGTTCAGCGAAGCCAGGGTCATTTCCTGCACCTTGGTCAGCTCGGCCAACCGAATCCTGATGGGACAGAAATATGGCACTTTGTTCATAGACGAAGCAGCCCAAGCCTTAGAAGCCGCATGCTGGATAGCCATCCGAAAGGCCGACCGTGTGGTGTTGGCAGGCGACCATTGTCAGCTGCCTCCTACCATCAAATGCTATGAAGCCATGCGCGGAGGACTGGACAAGACATTGATGCAGAGCATTGTACAGAACAAGCCCGAAGTGGTGAGCCTGCTGAAAGTACAATATCGGATGAATGATGAGATTATGCGCTTCTCGTCCGACTGGTTCTATCATGGGCAACTGGCCTCAGCTCCTGAAGTGAAATATCGGAGCATTCTGGATTATGACACTCCCATGGTATGGATAAACACCGAAGGAATGGATTGCAACGAAGAATTTGTGGGCGAAAGCTTCGGGCGAATCAACAAGGAGGAAGCCAACCTCAGCATCGACGAACTGAAGAAATACATCACCAAGATAGGAAAAGAGCGCCTATTGGAAGAACGAATAGATTTCGGATTGATTTCTCCCTACAAGGCACAAGTGCAATATTTGCGCCAACTTATCAAGAAAGATGCCTTCTTCAAGCCCTTCCGCTCCCTGATTACCATCAACACAGTGGATGGATTCCAAGGACAAGAACGCGATGTAATCCTCATCAGTCTGGTGCGTGCCAATGAAGATGGACAGATAGGCTTCTTGAATGATTTGCGACGCATGAATGTAGCCATCACTCGTGCCCGAATGAAGCTCATCATATTAGGAGATGCCTCAACACTGACCAAGCATCCCTTCTACAAAAAATTATATGAATATATAGAGAACTTACAGTTTGCTTAAAAAGCGTTCGCGGTTCACTATGAATCGGATGTGAGTGCCTTGTCCTATGACATCCCCCTTGCTGTCCTTAGCCTCAACAGAGAAAGTAAGCTTCTTACCTTCCACTTCCACCAAAACAGCTGTAGCACTTACCTCCTCACCTATGGCAGAAGGCTTGATGTGAGTGGTGTTCATCATCCCTCCTACAGTGGTTTCTGCTTCCGACAAATCATTGGCTACAGCCTTCATGGCTGCATTTTCCATGAGTGCCACCATTGTGGGAGTAGCCAGCACTTCCAAATCGCCACTACCCATTTCAAGTGCTGTATGTTGTTTTTCGACCTTCAAACAAGAAGTAAAACTTAATCCTTTTTCCATATAGAATTTATTAGATAGAACAAAGATAATTCATTTTCTTGCTGATTATTCAAAAAAAGCGCTATTTTTGCACAAAACAATTACGAAAAATGAAGAAAATACTATTTATATTGTCATTTGCCTGCCTTACAATGGCCGGACAAGCCCAGTCTTCCAACCTACAGAAAACAGTGGAAGAAGGTATTAAAACCAGTATCCAACAAACAGAAAACCGTGAATGGAAAGAGGCTTTTGCCACATGCCGACAAATGGATGCCTTGATTTATGCCGACGAGCAAAAGAGTGAGCAATCGGCTCCACACCTACACTATTTGGTGACTAAGGAGCGCTTGCGTATGTATCTGAAGCTCAACAACAAGGAGCAATGCCAAAAGCAGCTCAACCAACTGAAGGTGTATGCCGACCAAGCAAAAACAGATGCGCTTCAGGAAGACCTCCTTATGGGTGAGGCCGGATATTACCAAAAGTTTGGAATGACAGAAAAGAGTTTGGAATGCTACAAGCAACTGGTACAGAAGCGCTCTGCAGGAAAAGACGAAAAGGGCATTGACCAATGTTATCAGGACATGCTCAAGCAAGCCAAGCAAAGCAACAATGCTGTGCTGACTAATGCACTCGACAAATTGTACACCCATTGGCAGGATTCCATCAAGGCGGTGAAGGCTGCACAAGAATTGCAGGCTTTGCAAGATGATTATGCTGCTTCGCAAAAAATACTTCGACAAAAAGAAAGCAAAATCAGCACCCAACAATATATAATCATTGTATTATGTGTACTGGCTGCTGCCTTGGCTTGTGGGTTGTTGTTCTTCTTTGGTATAATGATCAAGCACATCCGACAAATCAAGAAGTTGAAGAACAGCCTGAACATTGCCAATAACAACAACGAGCTGAAGAGTAAGTTCATCAACAGCATTGGTGAACAAATCAGCCCTTCACTGGAAGCCATCGAGCAATCGAATTCAAATGCTCAAAAGAAACACATAGAAGCCCTCAAGGAATTCTTGCTGCACATCCAGCAATACATGGAGCTGGAAACCTCACGCGAAGAGCGATACGAAGTGAAAGAGTTGAACATCAATGCTTTGTGCGAAAATACCATGAACAAGGCCAAGGAAAGTTTCCGTCCCGAAGTGGTTGCTACACTGAATGTGCCAAGAGTAAATGTCCGCACCAATGCAGAAGCTTTGGAAAAAGTATTACTGTATTTACTTGAAAATGCCGCCTTACATACAGAAAGTGGAAAAATCACTTTGGAATTCAAGAAGCGCAGTGCACATACCGGTCAGTTTATTCTGACTGACACAGGCACTGGCATTCCTGAAGAAAAACGAGCCAGCTTATTCAAGCCTTTTGCTGAGATTCACGATTTAACAGAAGGAGACGGATTGGGATTGCCTACTTGTAGCCTCATCGCCTATAAATTAAATGGTGTTCTCCGTTTGGATGAGGAATACAAGAAAGGCACCCGATTTGTATTGGAATTGCATTCGTAAATCAACAGTTCTTCAACATCTGGAGGTCAAGGCCTGTAGGACTTTGGAACACCTTCAGGCCAAAGTCAGGAAGCACTGCCAACAAATGGTCGAACACTTCGGCCTGCAAACGTTCGTAAGGAACCCATGTAGTGCCGTTGGAAAAGAAATACAACTCGATGGGCAACCCCTGGGCGGTGGGTTGCAATTGGCGCACCATAATCATCAGTTCCTGATGCACCTTGGGGTGATGACGCAAGTAATGCTCTACATAATGACGGAACAGATACAGGTTCACCTCCTGTTTTCCGGTGTTTTCAAAACCTTGCATCCATTCTTCCTGACGATAAGCCTCCATTTCTTTCTCTGTGCAGAAACGGACGGTGTGCATATCTATATTAAGTGAACGCTTGATGCGACGTCCACCACTCTCCCACATGCCACGCCAGTTCTGGAAGGAATCGTTCACCAATGCATAGGGAGGAACAGTTGTAATAGTCTTGTCCCAATTCTGAATCTTGACAGTTGTCAAGGTCACTTCGAGCACAGCTCCATCAGCACCGAACTTAGGCATAGTAATCCAATCGCCCGGACGCAGCATATCATTGGCTGTGAGCTGTACACCAGCCACCAAGCCCATAATGGTATCCTTGAACACCAATGTCAGAATAGCCGCCGAAGCACCCAAGCCTGCTAAAATATTCAAGGGATCCTTATCAATCAGCGTACTGATAACAATGATGGTTCCTATGCAGATAACCACCAGCTTCAGCATCTGGTAAAAACCCTTCATGGAGCGTTCTCTCAGCTTTTCGTGTTCGCTGGAGATGGTATAAAGTGAAGAGAGGAAGGAACAGATGAGCCGTACAGATACAATGGTAATATACACCCAACAAAGTTTCATGGAGAAGCCCAAAAAGTTGGGCATCCCTTGAAAGGCAAACGGAAGAAGTGCATAGACAACAATGGGAGGAATCAGATGACAAAGATTGTTCAGCACCTTGTCATTGAACAGATAATCGTCCCACTTGTTTTGGGTTTTTAAAGTTATCTTGTGGATAGAAGTCACAATTACTTTTCGGCAGAAGAAATCCACCAACCAGGCTATCAGCAAGATTCCCACTATCATGATTCCTCTAACCAATGTTCCCATACTTCCGGTTTGCACACCCCATTGTTGCAACAAAGAGGTCAATTCGTTGTATAAACTTTCCATATCCTTCTGAAATTTGTCGCAAAGGTACAATTTTTCATTGGTTTATGGTATGAAATTAGGCATGGAATTACTTTACCATGCCTTTCTTGTCATTCTAAAATTTCTGTCCACGCTCTTCCACAGACTGCATCACCTCATACCAGTTCGGGATATACACAGTAGCCACAATGGTATTGACCAGCATACCAAAGACCACAGCTGCTCCTAATGCTACGCGACTTCCGGCACCGGCTCCTGTGGCAAAGAGCAAAGGCATTACCCCTAAGACAAAGGTAAACGAAGTCATCAAGATAGGTCGCAAACGAACACTTCCTGCTTCGTAAGCCGATTCGCGGATGGAATTTCCCGCCTTGCGATAATCGCGTGCAAACTCTACAATCAGAATACCATTCTTTGCCGACAAGGCAATGAGAAGAATAATACCAATTTGAGTATAAATGCTCACCGGCTCTCCCATAATCCAGCATCCTAACATGGCTCCCAAGATGGCGATGGGGAGACCCATCACAGCTGCTACAGGACTGGTCCAACTTTCATATTGGGCTGCCAGCACCAAATAGGCCACCAACAAAGCCATGACCAATACCACAGCTGTGGAGTTGCCGGCTTGTGTTTCCTGATAGGCCACCGAAGTCCATTCATATCCAAACTCATTGCCCAACTGATTCTTCACCAGGCTTCCTACTGCCTCAATGGTTTGTCCGGAACTGCTTCCAGGAGAAGCATTCGCCGTGATGGAAGCCGATTGGTACATGTTATAACGGTTTATCTGGTCCATGCCCAAAGTCTGCTCCACTTGTGTAAAGCTATTGAATGGCACCATCTCTCCCTGCGAGTTTTCCACACTCAGTTTAAGCACATCGTCTATATTCTTCTGTGCCATTTCTCCGGCGCCCAGTTTCACCTGATAGATACGGCCGAACTCAACAAAATCGTTCACATAGGCTTGTCCCAAATAATAAGCCAAAGTAGTGAATACCTGGTTCAAGTCCAAGTCCATGAGCTGCACCTTGTCGCGATTGATGTTCAAGTAATACTGGGGCACATCGGCTTGATACATACTGCTGAGCGATGCTATAGATGGTTCTGCATGATAGGTAGCCAACAAGGTGTTCACTGCCTTCTGCAATTCTTCGGCACCCAACGACTTGCGGTCTTCGAGTTCGAATTGCAAGCCCCCAGTATTCCCCATGCCAGGGATGACAGGAGGAATGATGCCAAACACTTGTGCTTCCTGTACAGCCACATAAGCCTGTGCATTGAATCTGTCTACCACAGCCTTGGCAGTATGTTCTTTTCCCGGTCGCTCGTTCCAATCCTTCAGCACCACAAAGTAAGTGGCTGCATTGGGAAGTTCGCCCCCTCCCATCACACTGAATCCGTTCACTCCCAAGAAAGTCTTTATTTCCGGATATTGCAGCAAAATGGCATCAATCTGCTTGCCTACAGCTTCTGTCCGTTCCAAAGAAGAGGCTGCGGGAAGTTGCACAGAGACAATGAAATAACCATCATCTTCATCGGGCATAAAGGTAGTGGGCCATTTGACAAAGAGCAACAAGGCAATAACCGAGAGAATGGCAAACGAAGTCATGGCCACTCGAGGTTTGGAAAGCATCCACTTAACCGAGCGGTTATAGGTGTGCTGCATCCAGTTGTTGAAACGGTCAAACCAAGCCAACCAACTTACCTTCTTCGTTTGTGAAGGATGAAGCAAAATGGCACAAAGAGCCGGTGAAAGGGTAAGTGAGTTGAAACCACTCAGTACAGTAGACGCCGCAATGGTCAAGGCAAACTGCTTGTACAATTGTCCTGAGATGCCTCCTATCAGTGTAGTGGGGATAAACACAGCCAGCAAGACCAGCACCACGCCCACAATAGGACCTGTAATCTCTTCCATGGCCTTTTCTGTAATTTTCCGCATGTTCACTTCTTCTCCCTTTGCCGAGGCTTCATCGGCCAATCGGGTTACATTTTCCACCACCACAATGGCATCATCCACTACAATGGCAATGGCCAATATCAAGCCAAAGAGTGTCAGTGTATTGATGGAGAAGCCCAGAGCTGCCATCACTGCCAGTGTTCCTATCAATGATACTGGGATAGTCAAGCAAGGAATAAGCACTGCTCTCCAGTTCTGTAGGAAGAGGAACATCACCAGCACTACCAATATAGTGGCTTCAATAAAGGTCTTCAACACCTCATTGATAGAATCGTGCACCACATCGGTTGTATCAAGGGTTATCTGGTATTGAATACCTTGCGGAAAGGCTTCACTCAGTTCGGCCATGCGTTCCTTCACTCCTTTGGCTACATCCAGTGAGTTGGAGCCTGGAAGCTGATACACGGCAATCCCTGCAGTTGGCTGGCCTTTCAAACGAGATACCACATTGTAGTTCTGACTGCCAAGTTCAATGCGTGCTACATCCTTCAGTCTCAGAATGCGGCCTCCATCCTCTATGCGAAGAATGATGTTGCCAAACTCTTCGGGAGTGGTAAGGCGACCTTTCACATTCAATGTGTACTGGAAGGCATTGTTTCCTGTTCGTCCCAAAGGCTGACCCACATTCCCGGCCGAGACTTCCATGTTCTGTGACTGGATGGCCGAATACACTTGTTGTGCACTGAGGTTACGAATCCGCATGGCTTCAGGATCCAACCAGATGCGCATGGAGTAGTCTCCTGCTCCCATCACATTCACAGCCCCTACCCCTGGCACACGAGTCAGTTGGTCTACCAGGTTCAGATTGGCATAGTTGGCCAAGTACAGTCCATTATAAATACTGTCGCCCGTCAGTGTAAGCATCATGACAATATTGGACGACTTTTTCTGTACAGTCACCCCTTGTTGCTTCACAGCTTCGGGCAGGGAATTCAGTGCCACACTCACCCGGTTCTGCACCATGACAGTAGCCATATCAATGTCTGTTCCTACTTCAAAAGTCACAGTAAGTGCATAGGCTCCCGAAGCCGATGAAGTGGAACTCATATACAGCATACCATCCACTCCATTCACTTGTTGCTCAATGGGGATTCCCACAGTTTGCGCCACAGTTTCGGCATTGGCACCTGGATAAGTTGCATTCACTTGTACGGTAGGAGGAGTTATATCGGGATATTGTGCAATAGGCAGCATACCCAGCGTAACAAGCCCCGCCACAACAATGAGCAATGCCAGCACTGTAGCAAAGATGGGGCGTTCAATAAAGAATTTCGAAAACATAAGCTTAAGGTTTTAGTATTGGTTGAATCTCCATACCTTGGCGCACTTTCAACAAGGCTTTGGTCACATAGCATTCATTGGGCGAAAGGCCACTGGTAATGATGCGCTGGTTGCCCTCCATCAATTGACCGACCTCTACATGACGAAGGTTCACCCGATTACTATCATTTACTACATAGAGGAATTTTCCCAACTGATCCGTACCAATCGAGGCATTGTCTACCAAAATAGCTTTTTCTGCAATGGCATAGGGCAAATTGACACTGACATACAAGCCGGGACGAAGCACACCATCCGGATTCTCCAGTTCGGCACGAAGGCGCATGGTTCCTGTGGTAAGGCTCACATTGGGCGACAAGTAGTTGAGCTTTCCCTGCCAACTCTTTCCCCCATCGGTTCCTAAACGAAGGGTGACAGTATGTCCCTCACCAGGAATCTTGGTTTTGGCATCGCGCAGCAATTCATAAGTAAGATACTGATTATCGGAGATGTCAAAATAAGAGTACATGTTGTCATCCTTATATACAGTGGTAAGCTTCACCGGATTTCCTTCTCCACTGATGTAGGCTCCATCGGAATACTCCGCCAAATCGGCCACTCCATCAATAGGCGATTTCACATAACAATAGCTCAAGTTAGTTCGTGCCGTCTGCAATTCGGCTTCGGCATTGCTTACTGCCGCCTCACAAGTAGCCACATTGCTTTCGGCCTGCAGAAACTGTATGCGACTCACCGCATCACTCTTCACAGCCTCCTTCATGCGTTCATAGTTGCTTATAGCATAAGCCAAGTTGGCTTGCGCTGTTTTCAGTGACGCTTCAGCCTGCTTCAAGGCATCTTCATAAAGAGTAGGTTCTATCACAAACAAGGTTTGTCCTTTCTTTACTCGTTGCCCTGAGACATAGTTTTTGGATAGCAAAGTTCCGTTTACCCTTCCAACAATATCGATGGTGGTTTCGGCAGTCAGGTATCCGGGATAATCGCGAGTCAGTGTCACATTCTTCACCACGGGCTTCGCCACTTCTATGGGGAGTGCTTGGCTAACTACATTCTCTGTTTTCTTTCCACATCCGGCAAGCAGCACACCGGATAAGGCAATGATAATTCCTTTTTTCATTGTTGTTTAGGTTTTGTGTTAGAAACAGATGAAAGAGCGATTTGTTCATTC
>CAZJFI010000062.1:0-8562 GCA_964545265.1 uncultured Phocaeicola sp. | reverse complement strand
TTCGGACGAAGTCCTCAACAACTCGTCTGAGCGAAGCGAAGAATCTGAATACATCAACTAACGCTTTTTTTCGCTACGCTCAACAACACGTCAGATCCTTCGCTTCACTCAGGATGACATTCAAAAACTGATGCAACTTATTTTTATATCTTACTATATTTTGTGCAAAATATACTATTTCCTAATAATAACAAGTGTATTTATTGCATTTTTTTAGATTAGATGTATATAAGAAAGAAGTGGATGTGTATTTCTACACACCCACTTACATTTTTGTTAATCCTGAATCACAGCTTATTTAAGCTGACGCCACTTAGAAGCACCGATACCTAACTTGTAGATATTCGAGTTCTTCACCTTATCTGTATTTTGGAAATACAAACCGTCAAGATTATCAGTGTGGTGGTCCATGTGGTTGGCTTTTTCACCGATATAATACTTCGGATTTGGGCTAACCATCAATTCTGTAGCAGAAAGGTCGTCTACATGTACAGCCAATTCTGCTTCTCCGCTTGGAAAATTAGAAGAGGTCAAGAACTTACCAGGAGCATTACTCTTGGCAGAGAATGCACCACCGGTAAAGATTTGACCGGCTGTCAAGTTGTTGTTGGTTGACCAGTTGTTGGCTATGTCGAATGTTACGACACCGCTTCCGTCACCACCCTGAATGTTACGGATGTCACATCCCTGACAATATAATGTACGTAAAGCATCGGCTTCGTCTTTGGTTACTGTCCAGAAATTGTTCTTGATGGTTAAGGAAGAACCGCCCGGCATATAACGGAAGTTAAAGAACGCAACAGCGTTACGTGTAGCATGGTTGATAAATGTATTGTTCTTCACTACAATGTTCCAACGTACAGAGGCGTCCCATGTCAAATTACGGTTGTTGTCGGTAATGATACAGCCGTGAGGTGTGTTACAGAACGTATTGTTCTCAATCAGCACATTTTCAAGGATGTTGCTCTTTGGCTTACCGTTGTGGTCGGCAAAGATAATGTTATAACCACCGCCGGTATTAGCATAGTAACCGGTATTGTAGAATTCGCAATTAACCATCTTCAAGTTATGGATGTTGAAGTCATTGGAACCTTGGATACGGAAGAAACCACGAACCAAACCTTGGAAAGTGCAGTTGTTCCATTCGAGCAAGGTCACGTTGATACCCATACCGTTAGAATACATGTTCATGAAGTAGTTACCTACTGCACCATAACCGGAACCGTCCTGAGAGTGTCCGTAGTTTTTGGCCAAAGGAACGTTTACATTTAAGTCCATGAAACGGAGTGAGTCAATATCCAAAGGAATGGTACTGTTTTCACCTAACTGTGGTTGTCGGCCGAGCATAAAGTTACAGGTATTGATAGAAGTACCTGTTTGTGTCATACCGCTAAGAAGGAGAGTTGCCTTACCTTTAGTTTCCAAATCATCGGGGTTTGTGCGCAATGTCAATCCCTTATAAACACTTGGGTTACTGGTGAAATGGTATGTTTTACCACCTTCCAAATAGAATACTTGGTTTTCTGCCAAGTCCATAGATTCGCAATAGCCGGAGATAATCCAGTCAAGCTTCATGGAATTATATTCAGAAATGTCGTATATTACTTCACTGCTTGTGCCGGCTCCGATAGTGTCGGTAGCGTTTGGAACGTGAGTCAAGAGTATAGGAGCTCCTGCTGTTCCTTTGGTACGTTTCAATAATGCGTTGAAGTTGGCATCCACAGAAATCTTGATGTCTCCGTCCCATACATCGATGTTGTAAACAGCGTTTTCGGTCAATCCTTCCAAGTCGATGTAGCCTCTATCCCAATCTGCATCTTTTATGTAATACTTGTCGAAACCGGTTGGTACAACGGCATTGGGGGATGATTTACTTGGAGTAACGGTCAGATAATCCACCTTGAACACATCACCTTCAACTGTAAAGTGTTCCTTGAAACCCATCAATTGTTCATCAGTATAACCTGATGTGCTGCGGTTCAAGTTGATACGCATAGAAGTCTTAGTGATATCTGAAACCTGAATGATGGTAGGAACATCATAACGGGCAGCAGTCTGCAAACCGAGGTATTCAGCCCAACCGCGACCATCGCCATGACCATACCAATTGGAATTCTTTGGGTCGTTCAAGTCGGCTGAATTTAGTGTACGGATAGCAAAACGATAATCTGTCTGATAGTTCAAATCTTTAACCACCATATCAAGTACATCTGCACCTACGATAATGGTGTCACCAGCCAAAAGACCGAGTGAGTCTGTTTCGTGCCAAGCTTGGGCACCACCTGAAACATTCGGTTGGAGAGCCCAACGTATTTGATAACCGTAAGCACCCTCTACACCAAACCAATAGAGGTGAACATCGTTGAGGTCAACAACCGTACAGTTGTAAGGGTCAGAGTCTCCCTTACCTGTATTGTTGTCGCAGCGGAACATGGTCATGAACTTGCGTTCAGTATCGTCCGGAGAAAAAGTACTATCTTCGTCAGAACAGGAGAAAATACCCATCGACACTGCGAACAAACTCAGTGAGTATAATAAAAATTTCTTCATTGCTCAAATTGTATTAATTGGTTATGTTAACTTATTAATATCCATATTGTTGTGTGTAAGCGCCACTTGAACGTGCTATGGCTTCATTTGGAATAGGAAGCATATAACGTACTGCCGGCAGATTGCTTACATTGTATCCCAATGGATCAATGGCTGTTTCGGCGCCATCTATATTCAGAGTAATGCGGTTCTGTTCATTACTATGAATATATCCATAGAGTGAATAGAGAACCTGTGCCTTCGGATAACCGGCATCTTCCATCCAACCGATTTGTGATTCGTTCCAAATAATGGTAGAACTTGAACTTTCATTACCGGTAATATCCTTCAATGAAATAGGGGTATAGGGAAGGCCAACAGTTTCCATGTAGTTAACCGGACTGATTTGTGGAGTAGTACCCGCATTGTACGGATTGGTTATATACAACAAAGGCAATTGGGTATTTGTATAGATTGACTTGTCGCCCGGATTTTCGATGTATGTCCAGAACATGCTGAATGGGAATGTTTCCGGCCAGTAGATACCATCATATTCGGCTACCATGTCATCGTAGCTGGATGAAGTCAAGCAATTTTCTGCAATGGAGTAGTAGCGAAGGAAAGTATAGAATAATTTTTCTGCATATTGGTTGTTACGAACCAAATCTTTCCAACGCATGTTCTCACCGGCAAATTCCCATGCGCGTTCGTCAAGAATTGCGTCCAAGAAATCGGCTTTCGATGCAGCAACTGTTGCTACGTATGCATCTACCTTTTCAGGATGGTCTGTCGATGAGAACGCACGCTTACGAACAGTTTTCAAAGCATTCTGGGCAGCTTCTGTTGGGCCATTCAATTCGTTTTCGGCTTCGGCAAACATCAATAATACGTCCGAGTAGCGGAGGTATGCAAAGTTGATTCCTGTAGCACCGGTAGTAAGGTTACCAATACCTAATGTATTCCACAACTTAGACCACTTGCCGTTATGGCTAGTATAGCTGTTGTGTATAGCTGGTTGGCCTTCGGTGTCATAATACCAAAAACAAGTGATGTAATCACGGCGAAGGTCTTTTTCGTCGAAAGTAAAGCGATAGAACGGAGTAACCTGTACACTACCGGCAGTTTCACCCCATACGTGAGGGGTCTTCCCTTCGTATGACTTGGCTTGAGGCCCTTGTCTGTAACCCCATTGGCCTGTATCACCATTACCGAACGGAAGTTCGAAAATTGCATCGTCGTTGTTGTTTACAATATAGTTACACTCGTCGATAAATACTTGCTTGTATTCCTTGTTGAGTGCATGAGTTCCCGATTGGATAACCATATCAGCATACGTACGAGCCTTTTGGTAGAATTCTTGTGAATTGCTTGGACGAGCCATTTTGCCATACTTGTTACTATCTGAAGGACGCAAAGAATAACCTCCGGCTTGAAGAGCCAAGCGTGCTATCATTGCCCAACAAGCTTCCTTGGAAGGACGTTCGATTCCTTCTGATATTTCAGACACACTCTTCATTAGTGGAGCGATGCCTTCCAAATCTTCAATCAATTTTTTATAAACTTCGTCACGGCTGGTAATCGGAAGAATGAACTCTTGAGTAACATAGGTCGGAAGCATAGAGAATGGAATGTCTCCCCAATAGCAAAGTAATTCGTAATAAAACATCGCTCTAAGTACCTTGGCTTCACCCAACATTTGTGTGAGATTGGCATTGTCGGTAGAGTACATTTCGCTGTTCTCTAAATTGTAGATAAAGTTGTTGGCAGTTTCTACGCCTGAGTAGAGAGCGTTCCAAAACTTTTCAGTATCACTGGATTCGGCTGTACAGTCAAAACGTCTGGGGGCATTCAATTGTGCTACTTCGTTTGAATTTGACACAAAATCCACATCGCTGTTAAGCATCATGGTGTAGTATGCCATGCTGCCGAATGTGTTGTCTACCAGTGCCTTGGCGTAAACCTCATTGAGTGCCAAGGAAGTCTCCGTCTCAGAAGAGTAAATTTCATCGTTGGATGACTTTGACGGCACATCAACATCGAGGTAATCGTTACAAGCTGCTAATGTTAGCATGCAGACACCACCGATTAATATATTCGTAATTTTCATATTCTTATTCTCTTTTTTAGTTATTAGAATGTTACGTTTACACCTACAGAGAACTGACGGTTACGTGGGTAACGGTTATAGTCCATAGAAGGAGTCAAGCCTGACTGGACATCCACTTCCGGGTCGTAACCTAAATAGCTGGTCAGGATGAACAGGTTGCTTGCTGATGCATAGACACGCAGCTTGGAAACACCCCACTTGCTGGTCAATTCATTAGGCAATGTATAACCCAAAGTAACGTCCGAGCAACGAAGGAATGAACCATCTTCTACAAAGTTGGAAATCATAGCCTTGGTTACAAGGTCGGCAGGATTCCAGAGGGTTGCATTTGCGTTCATGTTAATGTATGTTTCAGGCATATCATCCAAATAGTAGTTCTTGTACATACATTCTCCTGAAAAACGGCTACCATCGTTCACGTGTACATAACGCCAACGGCTGTCTGCAAACTTAGACAATACGTTGTCAAACTTATACTGACTGGTTGTTGAAGAAGACAGCGTGTAGGCTGTAGCATTATATACATCAAAACCTACCATGTATGTGAAGTTGGCTGAGAAATCGAAATCCTTCCATTGTCCGCTCAAACCGAAACCGCCTTGGAATTCCGGATTGGAGTTACCGATAACAGTCTTGTCATTCTGGTCAACTACACCATCGCCGTTCAAGTCTTTCAACTTAATCTTACCCGGAAGAGTCGCTTCACCAGAGTTGCTGCTACCCAATGCATTGTTTACAACAGTATTTGGCAAACGGTTGCCGTTTTCATCGTAACGTGGGAGATCGTCTGAGTATGGAACTGCAAGCAAGTTCTGAACCGGGTCGAAGTAGAACTCGTCAGCAGAATAGAGACCGTCGTACACATATCCATAGAAAAGACCGAGTTCGCCACCCACTTCCAACATATAGTCAGCTTCGTCGGCCGACTTCCAGTTACCTGCTGTGTTGTAGAGGATCTTGTCTGTAGCATTCAGCTTTTCGATAGTCATTTTGTTAAGACCGAATGTCAAGTTTCCGCTTAATACATAATCCTTACCACGAAGAATGTCACCATTGATAGTCAATTCAAAACCCTTGTTGCTTACTTCACCGATATTTTGCATCTGTGAGGTGTAACCGGTTACAGAAGGAATGGTCGATTTGTAAAGAAGGTCACTGGTAGTATTCCAGTAGAACTCAGGTGTCACAGTCAGGCGTCCGTTGAAGAACGAAAGGTCCATGGCCAAGTTACGTGTCAAGGTAGTTTCCCACTTAACATCCTTGTTGGGGAAGCTGCTGTTTGATGAATAGTAGTGACTGCTCACTTCACCGAAAGCAGGACCACCTGTAGAAGCAATGGTGTAGAGATAACGCCAAAGGTCGTCACTGATGTTGTTGTTACCGGCAATACCGACAGCGGCACGTAGCTTGAGTTGGCTTACCCATTCTATATCTTCCATGAATGATTCACGCTTCATATCCCAAGCACCAGAAATAGATGGGAAATAACCCCATTGGTTACCCGGTGCAAACTTGGTAGAACCATCGGCACGCATAGTAGCAGAAAGGAGATACTTGTGATCGAAGTTGTAACTTACCTGACCGAAGAATGAAGCCATGCGGTTAGGAGTAGAAAGTTCTGTCAACAATTCATAAGGAACACCCAATTGCATGCTGTTCCAAGCTGTTTCTGCATCGATGCTACGCTCAAAAAGGTGAGCAGTTTGAGTTTTGGTCTTCTTCTGGTGGCTGTAGATTTCCTGGCCGAGCAAGAATGACCAATTATGGCTGTTACGGCTGAATGAATAACTTGCAGTATTTGTCCAAGTGTATGATTCAGTATGAACATCCTTGATAGTTGCCAAAGGTAATCCTTGGTGAACAACCTTTTGACCTTCGCTGGTGAATGGACCGTAATATTGGTTTTCATCGCTGAAAGAAATACTGTAGTTACCTTCAGAACGAAGCATAAGTCCTTCTATCGGAGTCCATTGCAATGCAAACTGGTTGTTGATGGAATAAGAGTGCTTCTTCTGTTGGTTGGTTTCAATATCCGACTTCGGATTGGTATAAGAGAAGTTCTCTTCTTCATCCGGGTCGGCTACTTCAGGAGCCCAAAAAGCTGCTTCACGAAGACCGTTAGTAGGACGATATTTCAATACATCGGCCAAACCACCCGAACCGATACGGCTTGCACCACCACCGGTATCGCGACGATAAGTCATACGTGGGTTATATGTCAATGTAAGGTTATTGGTTAAATTGGCTGCAAGCTTCAAGTTGATGTTGGTACGACGAACGCCTGAACCCATTATAATACCTTTGTCTTCTGTTTGAGTGAGTGACAAATTGAACTTCACCTTATCATTACCACCACCTACAGTTACGTTGGTAGAATAGTTCAATGGAGTTTCACCAAGAACTTCATCCTGCCAATCGTGTGTTGGCAGATCCTTATAAAGGTCAAGGTCGGCCGGGTTACCGAAGTTGTAACGGAATGACTTGGCCCATGAAGAACGTGTACCGTTGGCAGCCGCACGGTCGTATTGATAATCTACGAATTGTTCAGTGTCCATCAGGTCAAGCTTCTTGGATACGGTAGCGATAGAAAGACGTTGGTTGAATCCAACTGTTACCTTACCGCTTTGAGCAGCTTTAGTAGTAACCACAACTACACCGTTACCACCCTTAGCACCATAGATAGCTGTGATGGAAGCGTCCTTCAATACATCGATAGAAGCAATGTCTGTAGGAGGAATATCGTTGATGTTGTCAACTTGGAAACCATCGACAATGAAAAGAGGATCGTTGCTCTGTGTTACAGAAGTGGCACCACGTACGCGGATATTGATATCGGCACCCGGAGCACCGTCGACAGTTGTTACCTGTACCCCTGCAATCTTACCTTGCAAAGCTTCTGCAGCTGATGCTACAGGAACAGCGGCAATCTTAACACCCGATACAGAACCAACCGAACCGGTCAAGTCCTTACGAGCCTTGCTGGTATAACCGATAACTACCACTTCTTCCATGGCTTGTGCGTCGTCTTGAAGAACAACCTTCAAGTCTTTACCGGCTACAGCAGCCACTTCTTGAGTTTGGTAACCTACATAAGAAATGACCAAAGTCTTTCCTTTGCCTGACAATTTAAGCTCAAAGTTACCGTCAAAGTCTGTAATTGTACCATTGGTAGCGTTGCCTTTTTCTACAACAGAGGCTCCGATTATGGATTCTCCGGTATTGTCAACAACCTGACCTTTGATGGTAAAACTCTGCGCCATCGCTTCAGGAGGCGATAAGATTAGCAGAAGGGCCATGAGGCAGAACTTCCACCAATTCTTTTTCATCATGTTTTCCATAAAACTAAATTTTAATTTAACAATAAAAATAAATGTATCTCTCAGTTTTTAGTTGTTCCCGAAGGAGTACTCCGAGAACTTTGCAAAAATAGCTGTTTCTAAATGCTAAAATGTGCAATTTTTAACCTTTTTGAACTCAAATAATCCACCTTTTCTGATTTTTCGCTTGGCTGGCTGTACTCTATAAGAAGTTTCTATATATGTTTAAATGATGATAAAACTTCGATGAAATCGGTGAAAATTGAATTAAATCTTTCTATTCCGTACATTTTTTAAAAGTAATAAAGGGCAAAGTTCTCGGAGAACTTTGCCCTTTTGAAAGCAATTTTAAGTTTGTAGAGGTACAATTAAATATGACTTCGTTAACGGTAACGGTTTTGTTGTACGGGACTTTTGGATAAATATTTAATAGATGTTAAATGTATACGTTTTTTGTGTTAAATGTTAGTCGTTTGTTGAATATGTTTTAACAAAACAATACATTTGTTCCCAAGTTCTCCGAGAACCCTGTTCCTTAATGGCAATTTTTATTATTACTAACTATAAAAAACACATGTATGAATCTTAGAGAATTAGCAAGAAGAGCTG
>CAZJFI010000061.1:0-8839 GCA_964545265.1 uncultured Phocaeicola sp. | reverse complement strand
AAAAGTACGGCACGAAGGAAGTGGGAGCCTGGATTGTGGATTACATCAAGAAAGCTTGATAACATATTTCCGTGTCATTCTGAACGGAGTGAAGAATCTGAAAGCTTCAAGTGGATGTAAACAGATTCTTCGCATTGCTCAGAATGACACTTTGTAGTAAAATTCCGTTATGACAATGATAATGTTTTATTAGAATTTCTTCACCCGGATGTGGCAATACGGTTCGCCACCCGTCTTATCGTAATAATGTTGGTGATATTCTTCTCCTTCCCAAAATTTCTCGGCCGGTCTGAGGATGGTATTTACTTCATGTCCTTTGGAACGCAGCAATTCGATAACCTTTTCGGCTGTTTGTTTCTGTTCTTCATTTAAAAAAAAGATTTCACTTCGATATTGTGGTCCTATATCAGGCCCCACACCATCTGTTTGTGCAGGGTCATGAATTTCAAAGAACACCTTGCAAAGATCTTCATAAGTTACCATTTCTGCATCATAATCCACAATAATGGCTTCCACATGATGGGTTTGGTGTGCTTTAACTTCTGGATATTTCGGGTTTTCTTCTGGTCCGCCAGTATATCCTACTACGGTGTTCAATACACCCTTTACTTGTTGGAATTGGTGTTGTACTCCCCAAAAGCATCCGGCGGCAAATATGGCTCTTTCTTGTTTCATTTTTATAGAATTTGATTAATCGTTACAAATATACGTTGTTTGTTTGGATAAGAAAACGAACCTTATCTTTTTTTATAAAAACAGAGGAGGGTTTTTGGATGGATTCTTATACCTTTGCAAAAACGAAAGAAAGATGAAAAAGTTTATATATATTGTTGTCTTGATGTGTTTCAGTATGCAGGCCTATGCACAAACCTATGAAGAATGGGTAGGAAAGGCAATGAATGCTATAGAGGCCGATAGCCTTTATGATGCTGAAAAATTCTTTAAAGAAGCCTTGAATAAGGAACCGGCCAACATGGGAAATTCATTGTTGCTTTCTAATTTGGGAACCATACAACGGCGAATGGGAAAGAACAAAGAAGCTTTGGAATCATATACCTTAGCTTTGAACAAGAGTCCGCACTCCGTCAAAATTCTATTGAACAGAGCTTCCCTTTATTTGGAACTGGATTATCTGGAAAAAGCCTATTCAGATTATTGTAACGTGATAGACTTGTCTCCCAAAAATAAGGAAGCTTTGCAATTCCGAGCTTATATCTATATGCGCCAACGACAATATAATGAGGCGAGAAACGATTATCGGATGCTATTGGAAGAAGAACCTGCCAACAAGACGGCTCGCATAGGTATGGTGATGGCAAATCAAAAGGATGGTCGATATAAAGAAGCGTTTGACGAACTGAATCGTTTGGTAACCGATTATCCAAAGGATGCTTCTTTATTGAAAGCACGAGCCGAGCTGGAAGTGGAAATGAATTCTTTGGATTTGGCTTTGCTGGATTTGGAAGAAGCCGTCAAGAAAACTCCCAACGATGCCGATATTTATGTGATGTGTGGTGATATCTACTTGATGCAAGGAAGGAAACGCGAAGCCTATGTGGCTTTTGAAAAAGCGATAGAATTAGGCATTCCTCGTCCACAACTTCATGATAAATTGAAGGCAAGTAAAAAGTAGGTTCATGCTATCGGTTTAAGAAATTGTTGATTGCATCCACAAAATCTTTTCCATATTTCTCCTTTTTATATTCTCCAATGCCACTGATGGTTCCAAATTCCTCGATGGTAGTGGGACGTTGTTCTGCAAGAAGATGCAGGGTCTTGTCGGTCAGAACAATATAGGGAGGAATGGCTTGTTGCTCGGCCAATCGCAAACGTAGTAGTCGTAATACCTCAAACAATTCCTTGTCTAAACCTTCTTCAGAAAGGGTGGCGATATTGAACATCGGTTGCTCTTCTTTTTCTTGTTTCTTTTTGCGCCTTTTAGTGATAGGTGTTTTTTCTTCCCGTTTGATGACTACCAGCATAGCCTTTTCTTGGCCATACAAAACCTTAGCTCCACTGGGAGTTACTTTCAGGTGATTGTTTTCATTATATGCCACTTCAAAGTAACCCATGTTAAGCATTTGAAGCAAATAATCCATCCAATCGGCTTGCGGAATATCTCTACCGGCTCCAAAGGTTTTTAATTTGTCATATCCTTTTTCGGTCAGTTCCTGGAAATAATTGCCTCGTAAAATGGCTACCAGCATTCTTGTTCCAATTTGTTGGTTGGCACGCATGATGGCACTCAATGCCTTTTGAACGATGATGGTTCCGTCGAAACGTTCGGGTGGATTCCGGCAAACGTCACAATTCCCACAATCGTGCTCCATCGTTTCGCTAAAATAGTTGAGTAATATCCGTCGTCGACAAATGTCGCTTTCGGCATATTGTTGCATGCGGTTGAGCTTCTCCAGGTTAATCTCTTGTTGACCACTATCCAATGCGAATTTAGATAACATGACCAAGTCTCCCAATGAATAGAACAGAAGCGTATCACTTTTCATGCCATCACGTCCGGCTCGTCCTATTTCCTGATAGAAACTCTCTATGCTTTTAGGCATATTATAATGGATAATCCAGCGAACGTTCGATTTGTCTATCCCCATCCCAAAGGCGATGGTGGCGCATACCACTTGCACCCGATCGTTGATGAAATCATCCTGTGCCTTATCTCTTGTCGAAGAACTTAATCCGGCATGATATACCGTTGTCTTTATGCCATGTCGTATAAGCATATCGGCCACTTTCTCTGTGTTGTCCCTACTCATACAGTAGATGATGCCACATTCACCCGGATGCTTGTATATAAACTCCAAAATGGCTTTAGTCTTTTCTTTTTTCTGAAAGCCACGCTTTACGTCCAAACTTAAATTGGGGCGGTCGAACGAAGATATGAAAATCCTTGGCTCCTTCAATTCCAATTGTTTGATGATGTCGTGACGGGTAATTTTATCGGCCGTAGCCGTTAATGCCACGATAGGAACTTCAGGAAATTGTTCGCGGATGGTTTTCAGTTGGGTATATTCCGGACGAAAATCGTGACCCCATTGGGAGATGCAATGCGCTTCGTCTATAGCGAACAATGATATCTTCATATCCTTTAATAAGAAGTTCATTTCGAGTAACAGACGTTCCGGCGATATGTAGAGGAGTTTGATTTTTCCTTGTTGGCATTCTCTGCGAAGAATCAAGTTTTCGGTCTCATTGTTGGCGCTATTCATGGCTCTGGCCGCTATGCCATTGGCCCGTAAACTCTCCACTTGGTCTTTCATGAGTGAAATGAGGGGCGATACAACGATGGCTGTTCCATCCATCTTAATGGCCGGAAGTTGGTAGCATATGGATTTCCCGCCACCTGTGGGCATCAGTACAAGTGCATCTTTCTTTTGGAGGATATGTTGGATAATATCCTGTTGCAGAGGACGGAAAGACTCGTATCCAAAATGGGTTTTCAGTAGTTGTAGCATAATGGGACAAAGGTAATAAAAAACTTCGTAAATGAAGAAATGTTTGATTGGTTGAATAAATTTTAAATAAAAAAACGATAAACTGTTGCATAAAACAAAAAGATTGCCCAAATTTGTACGAAAATTAGATAATTTGTTAACCAATCCCTATAAAGAGATGAGCAATAAACTAAAAGAAGAAAATGTACAGGCTGAGGAAACTAAGAAATTGCCGTATAATTTAAGAGTAAAGAAAATTAAGGATGCAGCTTATAGATCGATGATTCGTGCAGAATTGGCTGATGAGCTGTATGAGAAGATTGTGGAAATTGTGGTGCTAAAGAAAATGTATAAAGACCCCAATTTCTCTTCAAAGGATTTGGCAAAGCAATTGAAGACAAATACCCGTTATTTGTCGGCTGTAGTTAATTCGCGTTTTGGCATGAATTTCTCTTGCTTGTTGAACGAGTATCGAATTAAGGATGCACTTCGTTTGATGGGAGACAAAAAGAATGCAGACAAGAATATTGAAGAAATCAGTGCTATGGTAGGTTTTGCCAACCGTCAGTCGTTTTATGCTTCTTTCTATCGAATCGTGGGTGAAACACCGCACGGATACCGTAAGAGAGTGCTCGAAGCTAAAAAGAAGAAATAAAAGCACCGATTGGAAGTGTAACAAAAAGGGAAACCTTTATTATAGTGTCATTCTGAGCCATGCGAAGAATCTGTTTATGCTCTCTTTTGAATATGCAGATCCTTCTCTTTGCTCAGGGTGACACGTCATTTTGATTGTGCTTTAATAAGGAATAATTGTTGTGTCAATGAAGAATTATTTTATGATAGGAATTATGGGAGGAATGTTGCTTACAAGTTGTGGAACATCCACCAAAGAAGAACAACCGTTTGATTATACTGTAGAGCAATTTGCCGATTTGCAACTTTTGCGATATAAAGTACATGGTTTTGAAGAGTTGCCTTTGAAGCAAAAGGAACTGGTGTATTATCTGCATGAAGCGGCATTGCAAGGCCGTGATATCCTTTTTGATCAAAATGGCAAGTACAATCTGATTATCCGTCAAATGTTGGAAACCGTTTATCAGGATTATCAAGGAGACAGAGCCGATACTAATTTTGTGAATATGGAAACTTATCTGAAGCGTGTATGGTTTTCAAATGGTATTCACCATCATTATGCATCCGATAAGTTTGTACCTGGATTTACACCCGAGTTCTTCAAGGCTGCTTTGCAGAGTGTGGATATAACCAAGCTTCCGTTGGCCGAAGGCGAAACGCTGGATGCTCTTTGTGATGAGGTGTTTCCCGTTATTTTCGACCCTACCGTGATGCCTAAACGTGTAAATCAAGCCGATGGAGAAGATTTGGTTCTTACTTCCGCTTCCAACTACTACGAAGGAGTAACCCAAAAGGAAGCCGAAGATTTCTATGCTGCTATGAAGAATCCTAACGATACCATGCCCGTGATGTTTGGTATGAATAGTCGTTTGGTAAAAGAAAATGGAAAGGTACAGGAGAAAGTATGGAAATCGGGCGGACTCTATGGACAAGCCATTGACAAGATTATTTATTGGTTGGAAAAAGCCGTTCTGGTAGCCGAAAACGATGAGCAAAAGTCCGTAATTGAAAAGGTCATCCAATTCTATAAGGACGGCGATTTGAAGACTTTCGACGAGTATGCCATCCTTTGGGTAAAGGATTTGGATTCGAGAGTGGACTTTGTAAACGGATTTACCGAAAGTTATGGCGACCCTTTGGGTCTGAAAGCCAGTTGGGAGTCTATTGTAAACTTCAAGGATTTGGTAAGCACCAAGCGTACAGAAACCATCAGTGCCAATGCCCAATGGTTTGAAGACCATTCGCCGGTAGACAAGCGTTTCAAGAAAGAAGAAGTGAAGGGCGTATCGGCCAAGGTGATTACAGCTGCTATCCTTGCGGGCGACCTCTATCCGTCGACAGCTATCGGCATCAATCTGCCCAACTCCAATTGGATTCGTAGCGTGCATGGCTCTAAATCAGTGACTATCGGAAACTTGACTGATGCCTATAATAAAGCTGCTCATGGCAACGGATTTGCCGAAGAGTTTGTGTATAGTGATGTAGAAAGGAGCTATTTGGAAAAATATGGCGATTTGACCGGCGACCTTCATACCGACTTGCATGAATGTTTGGGACACGGATCGGGTCAATTGCTCCCTGGTGTAGATCCTGATGCATTGAAGGCTTATGGCTCTACCATCGAAGAAGCACGTGCCGATTTGTTTGGCTTGTATTATCTGCCCGATGCCAAGATGCGCAAATTGGAATTGACTCCTCACGATGATGCTTTCAAGGCCGAATATTATTCGTATATGATGAACGGATTGATGACTCAGCTGGTGCGTATCGAATTGGGTAACAACGTAGAAGAAGCCCACATGCGTAACCGTCAGCTTATAGCCAAGTGGGCGTTCGAAAAGGGAGCGGCCGATAAGGTGGTTGAGTTGGTCAAGGAAAACGGAAAGACTTATGTCAAGGTGAACGATTATGACAAGCTCCGCCGGTTGTTCGGCCGGTTGTTGGGTGAAATCCAACGCATCAAGAGCGAAGGCGACTTTGAAGCAGCCCGTCAGTTGGTTGAAAACTATGCCGTGAAGGTTGACCCTGAATTGCATCAGGAAGTGCTGGCACGCTATGAAAAGTTGCATTTGGCACCTTATAAAGGATTTGTGAACCCTGTTTACGAAGCCGTGACCGATGCCGAAGGAAACATTACGGATGTGAAAGTAAGCTATAACGAAGGATATGCCGAACAGATGCTCCGCTATAGCAAGGATTACGCCACCCTTCCTTATAGAAATTAATGGAAACTAAAGAGACAATTTTAGAGATAAAGAAACAATTCCGTTTGTTCATGAACGGAGTTGTTTCTCAAAGCATGCGCGAGAAAGGGCTCGACTATAAATTGAATTTTGGCATAGAGCTTCCCCGCATCAAGGAGATAGCTGCTAAGTTCGAGAAAAACCACGATGTGGCCCAAGCCTTGTGGAAGGAAAACATTCGTGAGTGCAAGATTATGGCCGGTTTGCTACAACCCATCGACACCTTTTACCCCGAGATAGCCGATATATGGATAGAAGACATGCACTATCCCGAAATGGCCGAACTCACGGTCATGAATCTTTTCCAGCACTTGCCTTATGCATCGGACAAAGTGTTTGAATGGATGGCCTCCGAGGGTGAATATTTCCAGATGTGCGGTTATTTCCTTATGGCGCGTTTGCTGATGCGAGGATGCGAAATGAACGAGCGGGCCGAGAACGAGTTTCTTGATCAGGCACTTACCGCATTACAAGGCGAGGATGGAGCCTTGCTTAGAGCCGTGGCAACCGCCCTTCGGAAGTATGCTTCGCAAAAAAGGGAGTATGCACGCAAGTTGGGAAAACTGTTGCACACTATAGTCACCTCCGACAAGCTTGAAGTGCTTTCCCTGAAAGAAGAAGTAAAATTAATGGCAGAATGTTGCCGTTAAACTTTCAAGTTATCATAAAAACGCTTAACTTTGGCATTCGAACAGAAAATCCGTATGGAAGAGAATGTAAAAGATACAGTACGGCAGATATTGACCGAGTATTTGCAGGCCAACGGGCAGCGGAAAACTCCCGAACGCTATGCCATACTCGAAACCATCTATACCATTAAGGGACATTTTGGTATAGACGACTTGTATCACTACATGGAAACCAACGGAAAGTTCAGGGTGAGTAGAGCGACCCTCTATAACACCATCATTCTGCTTGTCGATGCCAATTTGGTTATCAAGCATCAGTTTGGCACCTCTTCGCAATACGAGCGTGCCTATAACAACGAAACCCATCACCACATGATTTGTACAGAGTGCGGAAAGGTGACCGAATTCCAGGATGAATCCTTGAAACAGGCCGTCGCCAACTCCAAGCTGAAGAAGTTTACCGCCACTCATTATTCCTTATATATATATGGGGTGTGCAGCAGGTGTACATGGGCCAAGCGTAGAAAGAAAAAGAGTAAATAACATAAAATAGTCAAGAAAATGAAAGTAGATGTCTTGTTAGGTTTGCAATGGGGTGACGAAGGCAAAGGTAAAGTTGTCGATGTATTGACTCCCCGTTATGATGTAGTAGCCCGTTTCCAGGGAGGTCCGAATGCCGGTCACACCTTGGAGTTCGAAGGTCAGAAGTATGTGCTTCGTTCCATCCCTTCAGGAATTTTTCAGGGCGATAAGGTGAATATCATTGGCAATGGTGTAGTGCTTGATCCATCGTTGTTCAAGGCCGAAGCCGAAGCGTTGGAAGCCAGTGGTCATCCGCTCAAGGAGCGTCTCCATATCTCGAAGAAGGCACACCTCATCATGCCCACTCACCGTGTGCTCGATGCCGCTTATGAAGCTGCCAAGGGTGCCGACAAGGTAGGAACTACCGGAAAGGGTATTGGCCCTACTTATACCGATAAGATTAGCCGTAACGGTCTTCGCGTAGGCGATATCCTTTGCAATTTCGAGGAAAAATATGCCAAGGCAAAGGCTCGTCACGAAGTCATCCTCAAGAACATGAATTATGAATATGACATCACCGAACTCGAAGCCCAATGGCTGGATGCCATCGCTTACCTCAAGGAATTCCATTTGGTGGATAGCGAACACGAAATCAACGGTTTGCTTAAGGCTGGCAAGAGCGTGCTTTGTGAAGGTGCACAGGGTACTTTGCTCGATGTGGACTTTGGTTCTTATCCGTTCGTTACTTCATCCAATACCATTTGTGCAGGTGCATGTACAGGTTTGGGAATCGGTCCTAACAAGATAGGCAATGTATATGGCATCATGAAGGCCTATTGTACACGTGTAGGCTCGGGTCCTTTCCCAACCGAATTGTTTGACGAAACCGGTAAGACCATCCGTGACCTTGGTCATGAATACGGTGCTGTAACCGGTCGTGAACGTCGTTGTGGTTGGATTGACTTGGTGGCTTTGAAGTATTCTATTATGGTGAACGGTGTTACTCACCTCATTATGATGAAGAGTGATGTGCTCGACGGATTTGATACTATCAAGGCGTGTGTGGCCTATAAGGTGAATGGCGAAGAAATCGATTACTTCCCATACGACATTACCGAAGGTGTAGAACCTATCTATGCCGAATTGCCGGGTTGGAAGTGCGATATGACCAAGATGACCAGCGAAGACGAATTCCCCGAAGAATTCAACGCATACGTTACCTTCCTCGAAGAGCAGCTGGAAACACCTATCAAGATTATTTCTGTAGGTCCCGACCGCGATCAAACCATTGAACGCTATACAGAAGAATAAGGAGAAGATTTAGAATATCAATTAGTCGTGTCATTCTGAACGTTAGCGAAGAATC
>CAZJFI010000060.1:0-8851 GCA_964545265.1 uncultured Phocaeicola sp. | reverse complement strand
CCGGCATTTTCTTTTCTGCAGCATTGTTGGTTACACTATGCATAGCTTATCAAGTATGGAAAGCCGCCAACGAAAACCCGGCAGATGTGGTGAAGAGTGAATAGTAAAAAGAAATCTAAAAAATAAAAGTGATGAATATCTATCTGAAACTAACGCTTCGGAATTGGTGGAGAAACAAGCTGTATTTCTGCATCTCTTTGTTCAGCCTCACGGTAGGGCTGGCATGTACCAACCTATTGGTTACTTATTTTATTCATGAATACAACATTGAAAGTACCAATCCCCATCGGGAGAACATCTACATTCTGCGACAGGACGCTCCGATGGAGGAGGGGATGAAGTCGGCATACGTCACACCCAATGCCGCCAAACAAATCAAGGAAAGCTATACCGAAGTGGAACAAATGCTCCGTATCAATTCCATGGATGTGGCTTATCTACAATACGGGGAACAAACGGTGACAGATGCCTTATTCGTACGAACCGATGCCACACTGCTTCAGTTCTTTGATTATAAAACGATAGAAGGAAACCTGAAGGAAGCGCTGGAAGCACCTGATAAGTTGGCCTTGAGTGCCGACTGCGCCAAACGGGTGTTCGGTGACCGGAGTGCCATAGGAGAAATCATCGAGACAACCACGTTGGAGGGAAACAGAAAATCCTATCAGGTAGTTGCCGTAGTAGAGAATCGTCCGCAATCTTTCTTGCAGTTTGATGCGCTTACCTCCATTGGAGCCAACTATTACGGTGGCCCCACTTTGCTGAAACTGAAGGAAAATACCGATATAGAAGCCTTGTTGAAGAAGATAAAGGATGACAAGATTCCTACTCTTCTGCCCGGACAAACGGAATACCACATCGACCCCATCAAGGAGATTTATTTTAATGATAACCCCAACTCGCAAGAATTGCCTTTGCCTTTCTTTCATCATACAAATGTGCAATTGCTTTACATAGCCTTGATTTCGGCCTTGCTGGTATTGGTCATTGCTTGTTTCAATTATAGCAATCTGAACTTAAGCCGTACCTTACAGCAACTCAAGATGATTCATATAGAAAAGTTGATGGGTGCCAAACTGAAGGAAATACGGATGCAATTGTTCTGGGATGCTACCGCCACCGTATTGATTTCTTTCTTGTTGTCGCTCTTGCTCATCAATGATGTGCTGATTTTGTTCAACAAGTTGCTTCCCGGTCATCTCTCGTATGGTTTCTTCTTCAGTTGGCAAGTGCTTCCGCTCTTGTTGTGCTTCGCCTTGCTATTGGCCGTTGTGCCGGGCATATACATCAGTCACCGGTTATCCAAACAATCACTGAGCGAATTCCGCAAACAATATGCCGGTAGGGGCAAGCAACACCTTATACAAGCACTTGTAACCTTGCAATTCATGTTGTCGTTGGCATTGGTATATGCTACCACCGTGGCCCGAAGTCAAATGGATATCTTGAAGAGCCGTGCTTCTCGCTACGAAAACTTGATTGAAATAGGCAACATGATGAGTGGTCCCCGTTTACAACCCTTCCAACAACGGTTGGCTACAAACCTCGATGGTATAGAGTCCATGAGTTTAACTTCCAATTCGATTGTGAACGGTTATTTTTCCGTACTCGCCATCGAACATCCCGACGGAACAGAAGAAAGATATCCGGCATTGGATTTTGAAACAGACACTTCTTTCTTCTCTACCATGCATATTCACTTGGAAGAGGGCCTTCGGCCAGCCGATGCCCTAATGAAATACGGAACTTCTTTCTATATCAATGAACGATATGCCCGCTTGAAGAATGTTTCCAGCGAGGACTTCGAACAAAAGACATTGAAAGACATCCTGCCAAGAGTACGCGTAAAGTATATTCTTGCCGGGATGATAGAAAACTATCCTACCGCTTCCTTGCAAAAGGAAATCAATCCGCAAAGAATCATAGTTTACGATTCAGGAGACAGTTACTTGGGACAGATAGGAAAATACGTGCTGATACGTCTGCAACCGGAGAAACGGAAAGCTACCCTTGAACGGATAGAACGGATATGGAAAGAGATGTTCAATGGACAGGACTTGGTCTATACCGACATGCACCAACGGTTCATGGAACTGAACAAGGATGTGATGCAACTGAACCGCATACTGAACACTTATTCATTGATAGCCTTGTTGCTTACTTGCTTCGGTGTATTCGGTATTTCATGGTATGCCGTCCGTCAACGTACCCGGGAGATTGCCATCCGAAAGGTTCACGGTGCCTCTACGCTGAACATTATATGGTTGCTCAACCGTCCGTTCCTTGGACAAATCGTATTGGCATACATCATATCCATGCCTATAGCCTGGTACATCATGCAATGGTGGTTGGAACAATTTGTCTACCGCCCAACGATTACGGTGTTACAATTTGTCTTGCCGTTCCTGGGTGTATGGGCAGTTGCCCTGCTTACCGTCGGTATCCATAGTTGGATAGCGGCAAGAGTAAATCCTATTCATAGTTTAAAGATAGAATAAAATCGGCGTACAATTAGAAGCAGGGTATCAGCTTTTGTCTGTTCTTGCTTATCTGAAGGGCCAATTCTTCTACAGACATACCTAATGTATGGGCAGCCTTCTGATAAATGGATTCGATGGAGAGGGTACTTTCATCGGTTTCAAGGAACAATTTGTCGAGGGGAACCAAGCGCATGGATTCCTCTTGATAATGTTCACCGAAGGAAAGGTAAAAGCCATGTTTGAGGTATTCTTGCGACACTTCCTTCTTGCCTCTGAAGCCATGAATAATCCAAGGTTGGGCAGGATGAAGCTCTTTCTTCAAACGGATAAGCTCGTTGGAGCATTTCACGGCATGAATAATAAGGGGTAAAGATCTTTCTTCGGCAAGAAGGGCGCATCTTTTGAATATATCCATTTGTAAAGCGAGAGAGGAACCTTTAAGCTTGTCGAGCCCACATTCGCCTATGGCCATTACTTGTGGACGGTTTGTCACCTTTACCAACCATTGCCAATGATCATCGGCATTGCTTTCCGTCAAATGCCAGGGATGAATGCCCACCGAATAACGGACTATTTCCTCGGGAAGAGGATAGTCCTTCTTAAAACAAGAAAAGACGGCTTCTGCGGCTTGTTGAGGGCGTTGATGAGTATGTATATCGAAATACTTCATAAGCTTCAAGGAACAGGATCATAACCGGAACCTCCCCACGGATGGCATCTGAGCAACCGGCGGATGGCCAGATAGAGGCCTTTGAACGGGCCATGCTTACGAATGGCTTCCATGGCATATTCCGAGCAAGTGGGTACAAAACGACACGAGGGGGGAGTAAGCGGAGAAATATATCCCCGATAAAAACGAATGGGAAGGAGCAACAGGGTTATGAGCAACTTTCTCATGGCAAGTTCTCCACGATATGGGTAAGCAATTTCTTTACTTTCTGTTCCACTTCGTCGGTAGGATGAATCTTATGGTCAAGCCAAATAAAGGCCAATACCATTCTTTTTCCTTCGGTTGCCTTCAAGGCATCGAGCAAGAGGTATTTGTTACGACGATAAGCTTCGCGCACTTGACGTTTTACCAAATTACGCTTTACCGCACGCTTGAAGCGTTTTTTGGGGACACTGATCAAAATGGAAACATCGGCCGTACCTTCGTCAGGTTCCAAAGCCATATACACCACCCGCAATGGAAATGCCGGAAACGAATGGTTTCCGCCGGCAAACAAGCGTTCGACTAAAGTCTTACTGCACAAACGCTCCGACTTACTGAGTGTATATCTTCTTGTTTCTTCCATCGTGATACAAAAAAGAGGTTTTGTGCCACAAAGTTACACAAAACCTCTGAATAGTATGAAAAATTCAATTAATCTTTGTTATTCTCGGCGATAAACTTATCTAATGCGGCAGGCATGGAAGGTGCATCGGCGGTAGGAGCTTCCAAATCAAGACGCAAACCGGCTTCTTTGACAGCCTTGGCGGTAGTAGGACCAAAGCAACCGATAGCAATCTCTTTCTGATCGAAATCGGGGAAGTTCTTAATCAACGAAGTGATACCGGCAGGACTGAAGAACAACAACATGTCATAATCGAATGGTTCTTCCGAAGTAAAGTCGTTACTTACGGTGCGATACATCACCGCTTCGGTATGAGTAATATTCTTACTTTCCAACAAATCCTTGATTTCATCGGTATGTACATCGGACATTGGCACAAAATACTTTTCAGTACCATGCTTTACAATGGCCGGCATCAAATCGACAAACTTACCGGTGGCGCCAAAAAACACTTTACGCTTACGGTATTGTACATACTTCTGGATATACAAAGCAATCTGTTCGGAAGTACAGAAATACTTCATAGTTTCAGGAATTGCCACGCGCAATTCTGTACACAAGGTAAAGAAATGATCAATAGCGTGACGAGAAGTAAAAATAATTGCTGTATGGTCAAGGATAGAAACTTTCTGTTGTCTGAACTCCTTCGCCGACAGACTTTCTACTTTAATGAAAGGACGAAACACAATTTCCACCCCATATTTCTCAGCGATGTCATAGTAAGGCGACTTCCCTGTCGCTGGTTTCGGCTGAGAAACGAGAATCTTCTTTATCTTCAAGGCTCTAAATATTAGTATTGTATAAATAATTTGTTAGCTAACACGATACTTTTCCATAGTAAAATATCGGGCAAAAATTCAAGCGTGCAAAGGTACAAAATTAAATGAAACGAGCCATAAAAGTTCCCAAAAAAGTTGCTAAAGCATTTGAAAAACAATGTTATTTTTGCAAAAAGCAAGACGAATCCTGTTAAATAAAGAGAAGTTTGAAACGATAAATCAAAATATACAATTAGCAAAATAACCGGGAGCATTAAGAATCCGGACCAAATAATTACGTTGAAATAGGCGGACATCCAAATGGAATTACGGACTTTGTCAAAAAAAATCCAATTTACAAAAGTGTAAGCCAACCACTTAAAGCCTAATAACAAAGCCATGCATCCTACAAAAGCCGCCAATAATAATCCATGAGGATACAACTGAAACAATTGGGGCGTGGTGTTGGCAAAATAATTGTAGACGCATAAGCCCATCAGCAAACAAGAATGAGAAACCAACAGAAAAGTGTAACGGACATCATCCGAAGTGGCATCGTCGAACAAACTGCCCCTTTCACGATTGCTGACGAAACCTTTCAATTGCAACAACAAGTGCTTCCGACCTTGCGAAAAGACATACGACACCAATAGGAGACACATGAACAAGATAGTGGTAATCATCCAATCGGCCCGCAACAAATATGGCAAGGATTCTCCAATCATATAGCTGCAAATTTGCGAATCTCACGACTCCAAGCCGGTGCATGATAAAGACATTCAACGGCTTCTTTTGCGGTGGTGGCCACTTGCCAAATGGCTTCATGTTCTTTCCGCATAAAGTTTCCGTTGATGGCATTTTGTAACATGGCTATCAACGGGTCATAATACCCGTCGATATTCAAGATTACAATCGGTTTCAAATACAAACCAAGTTGCTTCCATGTTATGATTTCAAGCAATTCTTCCAATGTACCACAACCACCGGGTAGTGCTATGACACCATCCGAGAGATCGGCCATGAGTTGTTTACGTTCGTGTATGGTTTCGGTTTCCACCAAACGGGTCAATCCCTGGTGATGCCATCCTTGTTCTACCATGAAACGGGGAATGATGCCTGTAACCGTACCTCCGGCTGCTAATGCAGCATTCGAGGTAGCGCCCATCAGCCCTCTATGACCCGCTCCATTAATCAGGTTGATGTGCTTCTCGGCAAGCAGACGGCCCAATTCCTCGGCTACTTGAAAGTATACGGGGGCTATTTGAGTGCTGGAAGCACTATATACACAAACGTTCTTTATTTCGTTCATTGTTTTTAAAGTTGGAAAGCTTCTTTAATCTTTTCCACATAATCGAGCTTTTCCCAAGTGAAGAGCTCTACTTCTACAACCTTGGTTTCACGATACATGGATTCGTAAGTCTTGGTTACTACTTTCGGTTCGCGGCCCATATGACCATAGGATGCGGTTTCTTCGTAGATAGGATTACGAAGCTTCAAGCGTTCTTCGATAGCCTTGGGACGAAGGTCGAAGAGTTCGTCAATCTTCTTGGCTATCTCGCCATCGGTCATGTTCACATTGCTACGTCCATATGTATTTACATAAATGCTTACAGGACGGGCTACACCAATGGCATACGACACTTGTACAAGCATTTCATCGGCTACACCGGCAGCTACCATGTTCTTGGCGATGTGACGGGCAGCATAAGCGGCACTTCTGTCCACCTTACTGGGGTCCTTACCACTGAAAGCACCACCACCATGAGCGCCCTTACCTCCGTAAGTATCAACAATAATCTTACGGCCTGTCAAACCGGTATCGCCATGAGGGCCACCGATTACAAACTTACCGGTAGGGTTCACATGATAGATGATTTCTTCATTAAAGAGTTTCAACACTTCCGGATTATGGATGCTGGCTACAACACGAGGCATCAAGACTTCGATTACATCCTTGCGGATTTGTGCCAACATTTCTTCATCAGCCTTCAGCTGGGCTTTCTTGCTATTATCAGCCGGAAGGATGAATTCATCGTGTTGGGTAGATACTACGATGGTATCAATACGGACAGGTTTGCCATTGTCATCGTATTCAATGGTTACCTGACTCTTGGCATCAGGACGGAGGTAAGTCATTTCCTTGCCTTCACGACGGATATCAGCCAAAATCATCAACAACTTGTGTGACAAGTCAAGCGACAACGGCATGTAATTTTCTGTTTCATTGGTTGCATAACCGAACATCATCCCCTGGTCGCCTGCACCCTGATTCATCGGGTCTTCACGTTCAACACCACGGTTGATATCGGCACTTTGTTCGTGAATGGCACTCAATACACCACATGAGTTTCCTTCGAACATATATTCGCTCTTGGTATAGCCAATGCGGTTGATCACCTCACGGGCAATGCGCTGCAAGTCTACATACGCTTCGGTCTTCACTTCTCCAGCCATTACTACTTGTCCGGTAGTAACGAGGGTTTCGCAAGCTACTTTCGAATTGGGGTCAAATGCCAGCAATTTGTCAAGCACAGCGTCCGATATTTGGTCGGCCACTTTGTCGGGGTGTCCTTCAGACACCGATTCGGATGTGAATAAGTATCCCATTTTTAAATGATAATTGATAGTTGATAAATAAAAAACTAATACCAAACGGGGGATAGGAATTCAGAGTAGAAGACATAGAAAGTCAATGTTATTTTAGCATTTTTTTCCGTGGTTGCAAGCTACTCAAATCTCTCCACTGTTTATTTCGGGTGCAAAGATAAACATATTTCTCGACACCTCGTGCATAAATCAAGATGTTTTCACTAACTTTGTAGCATGATTAAGGAAAAGAAAGCATTTATCCCCAAACAATATCTGGCTATCGTTTCGGTTTTGTCGGCCATGATGATGGGTGTTTTAAATGGCACCATCATGAATGTGGCTCTCCCGACATTTGCCGAAGAGTTCAGTGTGGAAGCTTCTACCGCCATCTGGATTGTCAATGCCTTCCAATTGGTCATTACCATGCTCATGCTTTCTTTTGCCACGTTGGGCGACATCTACGGCTATCGGAAAATCTTCTTTACAGGGGTATCGACATTTGTAGGAGCATCCATTCTTTGCGCCTGTTCCACGTCTTTTGAAATGCTGGTAGCTTCGCGCATTCTTCAAGGGTTTGGTTCGGCTTGCACCATGAGTGTGAATATTGCCCTTATCCGTTTGATTTATCCTCCACACATGATAGGACGGGGTATGGCCATCAATGCGGTAATCATCTCCGTATCAGCAGCTTCAGGACCTACACTTGCCGGTTTGATTCTCTCATTCGCTTCATGGAATTGGCTCTTCCTTATCAATTTGCCGTTAGGATTGATAGCTCTGGCATTAGGTTGGAAGTTATTGCCCAATAACCCTCCCAGTGAAACCAAACGGAAATTCGACAAACTCAGTGCATTAGGCAATGCCTTGACATTCGGGCTTCTTATCTATACACTCGAAGGAATGGCACATGCCGAAAACAGGGCATTGATTCTTATACAATTTGTATTATTGGGAATCATCGGAACACTTTATATCCGTAGGCAACAACGATTGGCCACCCCTATCTTACCGGTCGACTTGCTGAAAATTCCTTTATTTTCTTTATCCATTTGTAGTTCGTTGGCCTCGTTCACCGCTCAAATGTTAGCTATGGTTTCGCTTCCTTTCTTCATGCAAAACATGTTGGGGTATGATGCCGTAGAGATAGGTCTGCTCATGACTCCCTGGCCATTGGCCACTATCCTGACGGCTCCTCTTTCCAGCCGTTTGTTGGAGCGAAGGGTGCACCCCGGCTTGTTGGGTGGTATCGGTATGGGTATCTTTGCCTTTGGTATACTGATGCTGTATTTACTTCCCGACGAAACCAGTAAAGCAGACATCATTTGGCGAATGGCTATCTGTGGCATGGGATACGGACTTTTCCAAACGCCCAACAATGTAACCATTACCACCTCTGTGCCTATCAATCGTAGCGGAGGTGCCAGTGGCATGTTGGGAACCGCCCGTCAGCTGGGACAAACCTTAGGCGCAACGTTGGTAGCCCTCATCTTCCGTTTTGCCATAGAAAAGAACCAATTCACCACTTGCTTGCTCTTTGCCTTGGTATTTGCCTTGACTTCCATGCTGCTCTGTATGCTCCGTATGCCTCATCGCACAAAAGCATAGTTTTACAAGGTGTTTCATAAATGTATATTCGGCACGGATTACACGGATTGCACGGATAAATTTAATGTAAACATACACTAAAAAC
>CAZJFI010000059.1:0-8987 GCA_964545265.1 uncultured Phocaeicola sp. | reverse complement strand
CATATTTCTGACTTATTACTTGCAAAACATTGAGTAATAACTGGTTATAAATACGTTTATAGATTATACATCTCTTGCAGACTTTCCATTTTCAAATCTACATGAGATTGGTGCTTATGCATTTCAAAACAATAGTGGTGAACTGACGTCTGTCACTCTGAGTAATGCGACATCTATTGGGAATGGAGCATTTCGATTTGGTTCAAAATTGGAAAGTGTCACTGCTCCCCTATTGACGGTTATACCGCTATGGGCTTTTGCCTATTGCAATAACCTGACTACTTTGAGTTTTGGCAGCCCTATCACCGAATGGGGAGCTAAAGTACTGGACAACATCGAGACTCAGAACATTACGCTAACCTTACACCCCGAGCAGAAGGTGCTGACGGGAGGTGAAGCGAATGCGAATGACTCGAAATGGACCGTCGCAGACGGAGCAGGAACAGTTGAATTTGGCACGAACAAGACTTTCTGCGGATATACATTCAAGGAAATCAAGAAATATGGGGAGTAAACCTGTCCCTCCGCATTTGAAGTTCCTTGAGGCTTGCCGAAAAATGCGGAGGTCATGAGTCGGATGCTGATACTCTTGTTCATCCGCGTTACAAATGCGGATGAACAAGATGAAATGTATAGGGCAGGATGGGCTTGACCGCCTACCTGCTCACCATCGCCCTCCCTTGGGGTGGAGGTGCAAAGCGGACTTTGGTATGCTGGTGTAGGACGAAAGAAGAAAAAAATGGATAAACGCTTGGTCGTACTTTGGATTATTCGTATATTCGCAACCGATACTTTGGATTATCATCAAAAATATGTGGTATGGCAGAATACGGAAGAATACAGAGAATCGTTGATGCACAAGAAGATAGCGTGTTCTTGTGGGGCGCCAGACAGGTGGGGAAGAGCACATTGGTGAAAACACTCTATCCTAAGGCAAAAGTATATGACCTGCTGATGAGCGATGAGTATGGACGGCTGATGCGTCGCCCTCAACTTCTACGTGAAGAACTGGAGCATCTGGGCGAAGAATCGCTCGTCATTATCGACGAAATACAGAAAATCCCCCAGTTGCTCGATGAAGTACATTGGCTCATCGTGAACCGGGGTATCCGTTTCATCCTGTGTGGCTCCAGTGCCCGCAAGTTGAAACGGGTAGGTACAAACCTGTTGGGCGGACGGGCATTGTCCGTCAATCTCTATCCGCTGGTGAGTGCCGAGATTCCCGACTTCGACCTTGTCCGTGCCATCAACCACGGCATGATACCGCGTCACTATCTGGCTGCCAATCCCAAGAAACGCCTGCAAGCCTATATCGGCACCTATCTGAAAGAGGAGATACAGGATGAAGCAGTGGTGCGGCAACTGGCATCGTTCAACCGCTTTCTCGACATTGCGGCACAATGCGACGGCGAGATGGTGAACTATAGCAATGTGGCTCAGGATTGCGGGGTAAGTGCCGTGACGGTGAAGGAATACTTCAACATTCTGGAACAGACGCTCATAGGCTATATGATACCTGCCTTCACGCAGTCCAGGAAACGGCGGGCCGTGACTACATCACGGTTCTACTATTTCGATGTGGGGGTAGTGAATCACCTGCTCAACCGCTCCAACCTGCAGCCCGGCTCTGCCGATTTCGGTCACGCTTTCGAACATCTGATGATACAGGAAATGGTGGCCCGGCTCAGTTATAGCGAGAGCGATGAACGGCTCTGCTATTGGCGTACGGCGAGTGGCTACGAAGTGGATGCCATTATTGGCGACGGACGGGTGGCTATCGAGTTCAAGAGTTGTGAGGAGGTGCAGTCCAAGCACACCAAGGGCTTGCGTGCGTTTAGCGAAGACTTTCCCGACGCAAGGCTCATCATTGTGTCGCTCGACCGTCATCCCCGACTGCTGAACGGTATTGAGGTGCTTCCGGCTACCGAGTTCCTTCGCAGGATGTGGCAAGGCGAAATCTTTTAGACTTGACATACTGATACAAGACGAAAGAAGAAGGATTTGGAAGAATTTGCTAAATTGCCATCGTTACTATTTCCGAGGTTTTCTGTTTAGTAGCGTGTAAATAATAAGCTGCATTACTTAAAACGCAGAAATTCACCTTTTTTGCTCCGAGAACCGTAATTTTTAATAAAAAAATAAGGCAATATGCTTGTTTTACATGTTTTTTCCGTATATTAGCCCCCGAAAAATGAAAGACTATTAAAATATATAAATATTCGTAGGCTTTTAATAATGAGAATGTATATTTAAAATCGATTTATAAATATTAAATTTTGAACATTATGAACGAATTGATCGCTAAAATTAAGGAACTGAATGAAGCATTGTTGACTGATGCTACAGCTCAGGCTGAAAAAGGTAACAAAGCTGCCGGTACTCGTGCACGTAAAGCATCTTTGGAATTGGAAAAGTTATTGAAGGAGTTCAGAAAAGTTTCTTTGGAAGAATCTAAGAAATAATTACTGTATCATTTCGGAAAAAGTTAAGCCGTCCCCTTTAGGATGGCTTTTCTTATCTAAGGGAAGGTATGAATAAAATGCATCTTTTAATGGGTTGGGTATGGATGTTTTTCCTTGCTTCTTTCTTCTTTGCATGTGAAGGGGGGAGGAGTCTTGCAACCGTGCAACAAGTTGACTCTTTGAACTCGTTGGCCTATGAGATGCGTTATAAGAATTTGGAAGAAACCGAGCGCTTGGCTTCCGAAGCCATGAAGATAGGAAAGGAGTTTCCTTCTTCAAGAGCCGAAGCGTTAAATCATTTGGGTTTCTGTGCCTTCATTCGGATGGACTTTGACAAGGCGGACAGTCTGTTTAATGAAGTGTATGATGAAACGGCCAATGAGGTAGAATGTATGATTGCTGATGTAGGCATGATGAAAATCTGTCAGCGTACAGCAATGAACAAGGAGTTTTATGACTATCGGAACAGCGCTTTACGGAGAATGGAACGCATTGGCGAAGATAAGGAAGCCTTGGCCGATTTACGGTTGGATTACCGGTTCCGTTATGCATGTTCGGATTTTGCCATTACTTCGGCCGTTTATTATTATTATTTGCAGCAAGAGCCTCAGTCCATGGAGGCCATTGACGGTATTCAGGTAGAGGAGGACTTGAAAGGGGATACCGCCCAGTTACTCTACTATTATTATATGAAAGGTTCGGGAGGAATGTATCAGGCGAATACTCCCGAAGATATTGTAACCGGTGAATTTGATTACCTGATGGAGTGCTTGATGCTTAGCCATCCGTATGGATACATCTATTTTGAGGCAAACGCATTACAAGCCATGGCCGAACTGTTGAAAACTGAAAAGAATTACCAGTTGTTGATGGAGAGAAGACCGGGGATGATGCGTGTAATCAATCAAACAGATATGTCGTGGGAGGAACTGGTTGCAGATTTGAGTGAAGGAGCTATCGAATTATTCAAGCAATATGGCGATTGGTATCAGATTTCTGGCTCTTATCGTACTATGGCTTCTTGCTTGAATGAACAAGGGAGATATGAAGAAGCGTTGGAGTGTCTTTCCATGTCCTTGTCGTATGTAAATCTTCACCATGAAAAGTTTTATCATTGTCATGATTCGGTTGACCGTTTGAAACCTTATGTTCCTATGGCAACAAATTCCATAGAACTTCAATGGATCAATAAAGAAGGAATAAGAACGGTACCTGAATGGATTGCGCGTTTTAGGGAGCAGTTGAGTGTGACCTATGCTGCATTGGGCAGAAAGCCGGAATCCGATTACAATCGGAATATCTATTTGGATATATTGGATTATACCCGACAGGATAAGGAACTGGAAAGTCGGTATCAGGTATTGGAAAAAGAATCGAGACAATTGACTTTATTGTTGTGGGGAGTTATTGGGGGAATCTTTGTCTTGGTATTGTTGTTGTGGATATGGAATCGCCATTGGCGTACCCGATATACTTTATATGTCAATAAGTTGAAGGATACGTTGGAAATCTGCCGAAGAATCATCTCTTCAGTGCCGGCCGATGCCGAAGAAATAGAAGATGTGACAGATGCTATCCAAAGATCCGTAAAAGAGAAAATACTGAAGTTAGTGAATGCCCGGGATATGTATATTTGTCTGGAAGATGATTTGGAAGTGGCGGATGTATCGGGCGTTTGCACAGATTTCTTTTTGAAAACAGCGGGAAAGCAACATTTAGGTGTCTGGAAAATATATTCGGATGCTTCTTTGAAGAAGGATGACAAGGCATTGTTACAGGTTATAGCCCCTTATATCTCATGGACATTGGATAACGGCCTTTCGCTTATATCATTGGGGGATGAACGCAAACGTTTGGAAAAGGAACAGTATGTACACGAAAAGCACTTGATAGAAAACAAGCGTCAGAATGTAGTGAAGAAAGCTTGTTTGTTTATCGTGACCGGTATCACACCTTATATAGACCGGGTGGTCAATGAAGTGCATAAACTAACATCATTCAACTATTTGGCCGATAAAAGCATTAAGGAAGGCAAATATCAATATATTAGCGAACTTACTGCACGTATTAACGAGTATAACGATATTCTGGCTCTATGGATTAAGATGCGACATGGATTGTTGAACTTGAATATCGAGAACTTTGAACTTAACTATTTGTTTGAAGTGCTCAGAAAGAGTCGGAAGACTTTTGATGCCAAAAAGTTGACATTTATTGTGAATTCTACTGATGCCTTTGTAAAAGCCGACAAGGCGTTGACATTGTTTATGTTGAACACGTTGGCCGAAAATGCACGAAAATATACACCTTCGGGTGGTAAGGTAGAGATTTATGCTCAAGAAAGGGACAATTACATCGAGATATCCGTGCGAGATAATGGCGTAGGGCTTTCGGCGGAAGATATGCATCTTATCCTGGATGGAAAGGTATATGATTCCGGAAAGATAGGAATCCAAACAGCGGAAGATAAGGAAGCCTTACAAAAGAATAAGGGATATGGTTTTGGCTTGATGAATTGTAAGGGCATTATCGAAAAGTATCGGAAGACCAATGACTTGTTTAAAGTATGTTGTTTCCAAATAGAAAGTGAACTGGGAAAAGGAAGCCGTTTCTATTTCCGTTTGCCTAAAGGGGTACGTAAGTTTGTAGGAGCAATCACTTTGTTACTGATGTCTGTTCAAACAATGTATGGACAGGAAGTACCCGACAGCTTGTTACAAAGGGCAGATGATTATGCCAATAAGGTCTATCACTCTAATTTGGAAGGAAGATATCAGGAAGCGTTGGAATGGGCCGATAGTGCCTGGATGTGTTTGAACAAACATTATCTGCAATATTCCGGACAACAAAGCCCTTTGCTCCAATTGTCGGGAGAAGGAAATGCTGCTGAATTGGCGTGGTTCTCTATGGGCTTTGATACAGATTATTATATATTGCTCGATGTGCGCAATGAAGTAGCGGTGGCTCATCTGGCTTTGGGTGATTTGGAAGGTTATAGGTATAACAATAATGCATATACAGCCCTTTATAAGCAGATTAGTGTCGACTCTTCGTTGGAACAGTATTGCGTACAGATGGAGAAATCGGCCAATGGAAAGATGGTAGCCATTATTCTATGTGTGGTTGTTTTGATAGTATTGTTGTTGGGCTATTATTTCTTATATTTTAGACATTTGTTGGCCTATCGATATAATTTGGAACAGGTGCTTGAAATCAATCGCCAGGCTTTTGCTCTTCCTTTGTCTACTATAAAGGAACAGGAAACAGTAAATACCTTAGTGGATAGTTTATACAAGAATATGTATGAATTGTTTCCGTTGGAAGGCTTGGGACTGGCAATCTATAGTGATGATAAGCACCGATTGAATATGGCCTTTTCAACACCGGAACTTGGAGAGGAAGTTAAAGAGGAGATAACCCAATGCTATCAATCGCAAAAAGTGATATGGGATGCTGAAAAGCGTTTGAAATGTATGCCATTATGCTTGGAAGTGGGAGAGAATACTTGTTGTGTAGGAGTACTGGCCTTGATGGGTATGTATAACACAGAACGTGAAGATGACCGTTTGATGTTGGATTTGGTAACGAGCTATTTGGCCATAATTGTTTATAATGCGGTGGAATTGGTGGCGCAAAAATATAGAGATATCGAGGTGGCGCAAGATGAGGCACGTAGGGCTCAGCGTGAAGAGAATTTATTGCATGTACAAAATATGGTGCTTGACAATTGTCTTTCAACCATTAAGCACGAAACTATTTATTATCCTAATAAAATTAAACAGATTGTCGACAAGCTGCTTCAAGGACAACCGGAAGTGGAGGAACGGCAACAAGTGGAAACCATGGCCGAACTGGTAGCTTACTACAAAGATATCTTTACCATATTGAGTTCATGTGCAGCCCGTCAATTAGAGGAAGTGACTTTCCGTAGGGGAGTGGTGCTGGCTGAAGATTTGGCAAATAATGCCGTACGTTATCTGAAGAAGGTCGCTCGAAAAGCAAATCTATCTTTGGAATTGGTCGTGGAAGCGGAGAATGTAAAGATGACAGGCGATTCCATTCTGCTTCATTATTTATTGGAAAATTTGATGAACGAAGCGGTGACATACCCTAAGGACGGGAAACTGGCATTGCGTATATATAAAGAAGGAGCCTTTGTGCGTTTCGATTTTATAGACCGGAGAAGGCGGTTCACGCAAGAAGAACTGAACTTATTGTTCTATCCGCATCTTTCCCGTATGCAGAAGGATGGAGAAGATGTGTTGACAGGTACCGAGTATTTGATATGCAAGCAGATAATCCGCGATCATGATGAGTTTGCCGGTCGGCGTGGATGTAGAATCAATGCGCAACCGGCCGAAGGAGATGGGTTTATGGTATGGTTTACTATTCCTGCCCGATAAACAAATGAAAACAAAAGAAAGACTATGGATAAATTCAAAGTAATTATTGTAGAGGATGTAAAGCTGGAATTGAAAGGTACGGAAGAAATATTCCGTCACGAAATTCCGAATGCCGAAGTGATAGGTACGGCTATGACCGAAGCCGAGTTCTGGAAATTATTGGAAGAACAAACTCCCGATATGGTGTTGCTTGACTTAGGCTTGGGAGGTTCTACTACGATTGGGGTGGATATTTGCGCTTCTCTCCGTAAGAATCGTCCGGAAATAAAGGTGCTGATATTTACTGGCGAAGTCTTGAATGAAAAGTTATGGGTAGATGTACTCAATGCTGGTGCTCATGGTATTATCTTGAAAACGGGTGAATTGTTGACTGCTACCGATGTTCAGGCTGTAATGGAAGGAAAACAATTGGTTTTTAATTACCCTATTTTGGAGAAGATAGTGGCCCGTTTCAAACAAACGGTGGCACAAGAGCAACGTCGACAGGAAGCAATCATCAACTATGATGTCGATGAGTACGATGAACGTTTGCTTCGTCATTTGGCGTTAGGATATACCAAAGATATGATAACTAACCTAAAAGGAATGCCTTTCGGTGTTAAATCTATAGAGAAACGTCAGAATGAATTGGTAAACCGTTTGTTTGCCGTCGATGAACGGAGTGGGGTGAATGCTTGTCGTTTGGTTACAAGAGCTTTGGAATTACGCATTATCGATATAGACAATCTGGAACCGGATGAAGAATAAAACCTACGTTTCATATTGGACGGTAACCTTCTTTCTCATGACGGTAAGTCTGGTTCTTCTTTCCTGGATAGCCAACCTGTACGGGTGGAATTCCGTGCAAAGTCTGTTGAGTGAGGAGGGGATACGATGGGCTATGAATCATGTCATAAGTGATTATGTAAATGCACCCGCTTTGGCCATTGTATTGGTTATGTTTATGGGTGTAGGTATAGGAGTCCGTTCCGGCTTTTATGATGTCTGGATGCGCATGTTTCGTAAAGGAAAGTATCTGTCGGGTAAAGAACGGAGGGCTTTGATGCTTTCAGTGGTATCAGGGTTATGCTTTGTTTTGGTGGTGATACTTTCTTTGCCCTTCATGAAAAGTGTGACAGATTCATTTTATCATTCCCCTTTCCAAAAGGGGGGCTTTTATATATTGTCGTTGGGGTTGGGTATGATGGGAATCGTATACGGATATGCTTCGAACCGTTTCCACCGTATAAATCAGGTAGTTGATGGGATGTCATTTCTTATTTCCCGATATGCGGAATATTTCGTAGCATTATTTTTTGTGGTACAGTTCTTTTCAGTAATGACATATACTCGTTTTGCTGAGGCATTAGGTGTAAACGACAGTTTTATATTTTATATCTATCAGATATGTAGTTTTTTTCCACTGGTAGTGGGAAGAGAAAGAAAAATGTCATTCTGAAGTTTGTAGCTTTCAGAATGACTAATAGGGTTGGAGTGCTTTATCGCTTGTCCATTATTCCGAAGTTCTGCCATTGTTCCTGATCAAAGCATCGTTTGATGATTTGTTTGGCATTCTGCATGTTATTCTTTAGCTCGGTAAGTTTCTTGTTGGCCCGTGCGGCTTTGGCACTCACTTCTGCACGCAACACTTCCACTTCTTCGTTCATGCGTGTTGCTTCTTTGGCATCTTCTTCCATTTGGGCGATTTGTTCACTACTGATTCCGCGATTTTTAACTAATTCGTAATTTTTTCTGAGTCCGGCAGCAAGCATTTGCGCTTTCTGTACTTGTTCCGAATAAACTTTAGACATTGTTTTTAGGTTTTAAATTAGCAGAAGTTTCTGTATCCTTCTGCATGATACATATTTCATTTTGAAAGTAAAGATACGAAAAATAAGAATTAGTTGTGACGGTTGTTATAATCATTTTCTTGAACTATGCCTATTCAAATTGCTTGATTTTTAGATGTTTATGGAATGGTAATTTTTGTTAAATCAAACAGGGAATAATAAAAGAATCTGTGTTAGTAACGTGTAAAAAATAACTATAAAAGTAGAATGCAATAATCTTTAGTAATATCTAACGAATAGCAGCGTTTGCAAGCTAACTTCGCTTTATATACACTAAAGTAGCCCGTCTACCC
>CAZJFI010000058.1:0-9127 GCA_964545265.1 uncultured Phocaeicola sp. | reverse complement strand
CTTCAAATTGTAAGGGTTGATATTTAAATTGTAATAATTACAAATATTATTTTATTTTTCTTGTGTTATAAACATTTTATTTGTATATTGCGGAACAATTCAATATGGATTGTTTATAAAGAAAAGGAATTAATTAAGTATAGACAAGTAAAATAGGGTATTATGAAAAAGTTAGAGACATCTTTTGCCGGATTAACCTTGAAGAATCCGTTTATAGTAAGTAGCTGTAGTTTGACCAACAATGCACAGCGTAATAAGAAATGGGAGGATGCCGGTGCCTCGGCTGTAGTGTTGAAGTCTTTGTTTGAAGAAGAAATTGAGGCGGAACTGGCTAAAGCCCAACAAGATGCTCATGCCGAAGAGTTGGATTATTTGCAGGCTTATTATCGTGCTCACCGATTGGAAAATTACTTGCAATTAATTAAAGATACCAAGCAAGTATGTTCCATTCCGGTTATAGCAAGCATCAATTGTTATCGAAGCTCGGATTGGACTTCTTTTGCCCGTCATATTGAAGAAGCAGGTGCCGATGCGCTCGAACTGAACATTATGTCGATATGTAGCAATTTGGATGATTCGTATGGTGCCTACGAACAAGAACATATCAATATCTTGAAACAAGTAAAATCAGCGTTGAATATCCCGATTATTGTGAAATTAGGTCGTAATTTTACTAATTGTGTTCCTTTAATTGACCAGTTGTATGCCAATGGTGCTGCAGCTGTTGTGTTGTTCAATCGAATGGTAACTTTTGATATAAATATTGAGAAACTTTCTTATACTCAAGGTAATGCTTTGGGACAATCCAATGATTTGTCAGAAGTACTCCGTTGGACGGGGTTGGTTTCAGCTCGTGTACCTCGTTTGGACATCGCAGCTTCGGGAGGTGTATCCGATGGTGCTTCATTGGTAAAGGCTTTGTTGGCCGGTGCTTCGGCTGTTGAAGTTTGTTCTGCTTTGTATTGGAATGGCGCCGGTTGTATTCAAGATATGCTTCATTTCCTTCATGAGTGGATGGAACGTCACGACTATCAGTCTGTTTCACAATTCCGTGGGTTGTTGAATGCGAGGAAAGAAAATGCATTGGATATGTTTGAACGAACTCAGTTCTTCAAGAATTATTCTTTGCGTAACGATTGATATAAGTAAAAGTGGGTGTGCATTTCGACACACCCACTTTTATTTTTAAGCTAATATGGCATCAGCCAGAGCTTCCATGGCAGGAAGGTCAGTCTGCTTCATGCGTGAACGGATGGTGACAATGGGCTGAACAGTTTCTATATCTTTCATTTGTCCTAACATCCCAATCATTACTTTGGCTGCGCAAGGAGCCCATGAACCATTTTCGATAATTCCTACGCGACGTTTCTGGTATGCCTTGATTTTGAGGTGGTGAAGGAAGTCGTGCATAGGTGGAAATACATCGGCATCATAAGATGCAGCAGCTACAATCAATTTGCCCATACGGAATGCGTCTTCTACGGCTTCGGCCATATCGTCACGGCTCAAGTCAGCAATCGATACTTTCGGTGCACCTTTTGCACGGAGAATGTCGGCCATCTTCTTGGCTGCTTCGGCTGTACCTCCGTGGATGGATGCATAGGCTATGAAAATTCCGTCGGTCTCTACTTCATACTTGCTCCAGGTGTCATATAAGCCGATGTAGTATCCCAAATTTTCTTTCAGGATGGGACCATGCAACGGGCAGATGCAGGCTACATCGAGGGTAGCCAATTTCTTGAGTAAGGCTTGCACCTGTACACCGTATTTACCGCAGATGTTAAAATAGTATCTGCGTGCTTCGCAGGCCCAGTCTTCTTCGTGTGATAAAGCACCGAATTTACCGAATCCATCAGCCGAGAATACAATCTTGTCCGTATGGTCGTAAGTAACCATCACTTCCGGCCAGTGTACCATAGGGGCCATGAAGAACTGTAAGGTGTGTGTACCCAAACTTAGCGTGTCACCTTCCTTTACGGCAAGGGTACGGCCTTCAAAATCGGTTCCTTCGAAGAACTGGGGAAGCATCTGTATGGCACGGGCCGAAGCTACTACCTTAAGTTGTGGATATTTCTGGAGGGCGGCGGCAATGTTACCGGCATGGTCGGGCTCCATGTGTTGTACAATCAGGTAATCTGGGGCGCTTCCTTCAAGTGCTGTGGTGAGGTTGTTCCACCAGTCCTCGCTCTTTCGGAGGTCGACAGTATCCATAATGGCAATCTTTTCGTCCATAATAAGGTATGAGTTATAGGATATGCCATTGGGTACGATGTATTGGCTTTCAAAGAGATCGATGTCGGTATCATCAACTCCGATGTATTTGATTTTTTCTGTTACGTTGAATATCATATCGCGTTTGTTTTAAAATTAGGCTGCAAATATCGTATTTTTTGGGATGATGAACAATGGTTTCGGCGAAAAAATGACAAGAAAGTATTAGTGTATAACGGATTAATATGTATATCTTTGCATTTATAAACAAAATTTTAAAATTAGTTCTCAAGATCATGAAAAAGACATTAGTAGTGTTGGGAATGGCCGTTGTGTTGTTGGCTTCATGCGGTCAAAAGAAACAGGTGAAACCTGCTATTCCCCTCGATGCAGAGATTGAAAAGAAAGTAGAAGAAACATTGGGTAAGATGACCTTGGAAGAAAAGGTGGGACAGATGGCCCAAATGTCATTGGAAGTGTATGCCAAGCCGGGAACATTTTCGGAAGGATTCCAGTTTGATGAAGCCAAGTTGGATTCGGTTATCCAGAAATATAAGGTGGGTTCGTTCCTGAATGTGCCGGGTACAGCGGTTACTCCTAAAAAGTGGAAGGAAATAATCGGTGCCATCCAACAGAAATCTATCGATGCTTTAGGCATTCCTACTGTCTATGGTCTTGACCAAAACCACGGTGCCTCGTATACCGTGGGGGCAACATTCTTCCCGCAAAACATTAACCTGGCTGCTACCTTCAATCGTGAGATAGCTCGTAGAGGTGGGGAAGTAGGTGCGTACGAAACTCGTGCCAGCAATACACCGTGGACTTTCTGTCCGGTGCTCGACTTGGTGCGTAACCCGTTGTGGCCTCGCGTTTGGGAAAACTTCGGTGAAGATCCCTATGTGAATGCAGAAATGGGTAAGGCACAGGTAAAGGGCTTTCAGGGAGAAGACCCGAATCATATTGACAAGAACCACATTGCTGTAAGTGTAAAGCATTACATGGGTTATGGTGCTCCGGTGAGTGGCAAAGACCGTACTCCGGCCACTATCTCTCCAAACGATTTGCTGGAGAAACATTTTACTCCTTATGCTGAAGCTATTCGTGCCGGTGCATTGACTATCATGGTGAATTCGGCTTCCATCAACGGACAACCGGTTCATGCCAGCTATAAATTGCTTACTGAATGGTTGAAGGAAGGCTTGAATTGGGATGGTATGATTGTTACCGACTGGGCCGACATTGACAATTTGTGGAGACGTGAAAAAGTGGCCAAGGATAAGAAAGAAGCTATCAAGATGGCTATCAATGCCGGTATTGATATGTCGATGGACCCTTATAGCGTAGAATATTGTGTATTGTTGAAGGAATTGGCTGAAGAAGGTGAAATACCGATGAGCCGTATCGATGATGCAGTTCGCCGTGTGCTTCGTTTGAAATATCGTTTGGGATTGTTTGATACACCGAATACGGACTATGCTGATTATCCTGATTTCGCATGTGAAGCTCATGCCAAGGATGCGTTGAAGGCTGCCGAAGAATCCATGATTCTTTTGAAGAACCAGGACGGTATTCTTCCTTTGCAAGGCAAGAAAATTTTGTTGACTGGTCCGAATGCCAACCAGATGCGTTGCCTCAATGGAGGATGGAGCTATTCATGGCAAGGACATGTAGCCGACCAGTTTGCCGGTGAATATAATACCATTTATGAAGCGTTGTGTAATAAATATGGTGTACAGAATGTGATTCTTGAACAAGGAGTGACATACAATGAAAAGGGTAGCTATTGGGAAGAAAACCAACCGCAAATACAAAAGGCCGTGGCAGCTGCCGGTCGTGCCGATGTGATTGTAGCTTGTATCGGTGAAAATTCCTATTGCGAAACTCCAGGTAACTTGACCGACCTTACCTTGAGCCAAAACCAACGTGATTTGGTGAAGGCATTGGCTAAGACCGGCAAGCCCATCGTTTTGGTGTTGAACGAAGGACGTCCACGTATTGTTGCCGACATTGAGCCTTTGGCCAAGGCAGTGGTGAACATCTTGTTGCCGGGTAACTATGGTGGCGATGCATTGGCTAACTTGTTGTCCGGAGATGCCAACTTCAGCGGTAAGATGCCGTACACTTATCCAAAGGAAGTACATTCGCTGATGACTTACGACTATAAACCCAGTGAGCACATAGGTGAAGCTATGGAAGGTGCCTATAATTACGATGCGCAAATTTCTTTCCAATGGGCTTTCGGCTATGGATTGAGTTATAATACCTATGAATATAGTAACTTCAAGGTAAACAAGGATAGCTTTACTGCCGATGACGAGTTGGTATTTACTGTAGATGTGAAGAACAATGGTACGTGCGTAGGTAAGGAAAGTGTATTGCTCTTCAGTAGTGACTTGATAGCCAGCATTACTCCTGACAACCGTCGTTTGCGCAACTTCGAAAAGGTGGAATTGCAACCGGGCGAAACCAAGACCGTCACTCTGAAACTAAAAGGTAGTGACTTGGCTTTTGTAAATGCCGATGGTAAATGGACACTTGAAGCCGGCGATTTCCGTATGCAAGCCGGAAATCAGGTATTGAATATTGTATGTAGTCAAACTAAAGTTTGGAATACTTTTATGAAATAAAACCTCCCCCTTTAGTTTGTGTTATAATCATTATAATATGACCCACTCTCCTAAAAATTATCAACAATCTCTTCTAAGTATCGTGTAAATAATAAGTTGCATCAGTTGTGTCATTCTGAGCGAAGCGAAGAATCTGTATGTATACACGTAGATGTAATCAGATTCTTCACTACGCTATGCTTCGCTCAGAATGACAATAATAAATGATGCAACTTATTATTTACACGGTAACTAAACTTAATTATTGTAAAAAAAGAACCATCCCTTTTTACTTCCTGCATTTTCCAGTTTCTAACCGACAAAGACCTGAAGAAAAGATGATTAATGAAGATAAAATACGTGAGACATTTGCCGTGAATCCTGAAAAAGGATTCGGGATGCTGATGGAAGCCTTCCAACAACCTGTATACTGGCACATTCGCCGCATGGTGGTGTCTCACGATGACGCAGAAGATGTATTGCAAGAAACATTCATCCGTATCTTCCGTTACTTGGACGATTTCAGAGCTGAGAGTGCATTGTCCACTTGGATATACCGGATTGCTACCAATGAATGTATTCGTTTCTTGAACAGCCGAAAGGAACAGACGTTGTCTACCGAAGAAGTACAAGAAGAACTGATGGGAAAACTGATGGCTTCGGAATATGTAGATTACGACAATGAAATGGAAGTGAAGTTTCAGAAAGCTATACTGACACTGCCTGAAAAACAGAGGATTGTATTCAACCTTCGGTATTACGATGAATTGTCGTATGAAGCTATCAGCGAAATAACCGGTTCCAAGGTCGAAACACTGAAGTCCAACTACTATTTTGCGAAAGAAAAGATTAAGAATTATATGACGAAATAATAATTGAACTATGAATAAGGATTTTGATTTTAACGAAGTGGGCAAGCGGATGCCGTTCCGAACGCCTGAAGGCTTTTTCGAAAAGATGCAGGCAGAAACGATGGCAAGGATTAAAGCAGAAAAGCGCCGTAAAAAACTCTATCGGTTGAAGATTGGTATTACTGCTGTTCTTAGTGCTGCAGCTATCTGGTGTGGAGTGATGCTCTTCTTCCCAATCCAATCGACAGACCCTGTACAACAAGAAATCGGAAACGAATGGTTGGCTAATGTAGAAGACCCTATGGAGCTTTACTTACAACAGTTGTCTGATGAAGAACTGGAGGCATGGATTGAATTCTCGGAGAATGATATATATTACGAATTAATTACAGAAAATGAAGGTTATGAAGAAGATTAAGTTTTTAGGAATGCTCGTAGTAGCAATGGTGATGAGTATACAAGTTATGAATGCTCAGGAAGCACCGAAAGGTCCGCATAAGGACATGAAGATGACTCCAGAAAAAATGGCGGAATTTCAAGCTAACCGTTTGAGCGATGAATTAGGTCTTGACGATGCCACTTCCGCCAAATTTAAGGAAGTGTACAAAAATTACATGAAAGCATTGGGCGAAGTGCATGGAGAATTTGCCAAAGAAATCATGAAAAAGGTTAAGTCGGAAGAAGCATCGAAAGATGGTAAAAAAGAAAGACCTGATTTTAAACCTCTTACTGATGCGCAAGTAGACCAGATGATGAAGGATCGTTTTGCCATCAGTCGTAAGACACTCGATGTACGCGAAAAGTATTATGACGAATTCCGCAAGTTCCTTTCTCCCAAACAAGTACAGAAAATATACGATGAAGGATTTATGAATCGTGGGAAGTTTCAGAACGAAATGAATCGTCGCCAGGGAATGAAACGCCCGAGTCAAGGACAACGTCCTCCGATGCCCAGATAATAAGGAATAAGGTAAAAAGCTTGTTTGTTTTCGGATAATATTGTAAGTTTGTGAGCAATAAAGGATGTTATTATGAATAGAATACTGAAACATACTTTGTTGCTCACACTTTGTCTATGTAGCTTGAACATATACGGGCAGAGTAGCAACAAACAATATGAAGAATACATAAAGAAATATAGGGGCATTGCCGTAGATGAAATGAAACGCTACCACATTCCTGCCAGTATCACCTTGGCACAAGGCTTGCTGGAATCGGGAGCAGGACAAGGTACTTTGGCCCGTAAGTCCAATAATCATTTTGGAATAAAGTGTGGAGGCGATTGGCGGGGAAAAACGGTGAAACATGACGATGATGCCCGCAATGAATGTTTCCGTGTATATAAAAATGCAAAAGATTCGTATCGGGATCATTCCAAATTCTTGGCAGGAAAGCAACGTTATGCTGCATTGTTCAAATTGAAGATAACCGACTATAAAGGGTGGGCGCATGGACTGAAGAAAGCAGGCTATGCTACCAATCCCCGTTATGCCTATCAATTGATAGATATCATAGAACGGTATGATTTGTATAAGTATGATAAGAAGGGAGGATTGAAATGGATGGAGGAAAATCCATTTCCGCACGAACCGTTCATAGCCAATGGACTCTTGTATATCAAAGTACAAGAAGGTGCAACCTGGAAAAGCATTTCAAAGGAATTTGATATCAGCCAACGGAAGCTTCGCAAGTATAATGACTTGTACAAAGGATACGAATTACAGGAAGGTGATATCCTCTATTTGGAAAAGAAAAATCGCAAGGCACCGAAAGGAATGTATGTTCATGTGTTGCGTGGTGGCGAGTCCATGTACTCTGTATCGCAAAAATATGGTATCCGTTTGAAACGTTTGTACAAGATGAACAAGATGAAACCCGAAGATGCGGCTCCCCAAGCAGGTACTATCTTGAAAATCCGATAAAAATAGTGGATGCGTATTTCGACACACCCACTTATATTTACTTGGTTACATTAACGTTCTTAACGGTAAATCCGTCAACGTAAGACTGATTGAAATCAGCATTCTTCTTAGCTTTGATGTCGAGGTTTTCAAAATGGAAGTTTGTCAGTTTGTATTGGTCTTCCTGACTCTTTACATTGAAGAACACATCCACTTCCATCTGGCAGTTACGCATGGTGATGTGGTCACTGTATGACATTGGTGGATCCTTGCGGTCCTTCAAGTCATAGAATTGTGTCCATGGTTGGATGAAGATGAATTGACCTACATTTCCGGTAATGTTCTCTACAGTTACATATTCATAACGTTGTGGTGTATCCGGGCGCATCTTCAACCAAAGCAGACGGGTGGCATGGTCAACCTTGATGCGACGGAGAATCAAGTTGTGGTTGTAGATTGATTCAGAGCCCAATGTGAGGCAACCGTGACAGAATCCATACACACAATCTTCGATGATTACATTTTCGTTCTTACCATTACCTTCAGTCTTGGTTGGATCGTCGGCCCATGGACCTTTACCACCCTTCATGGCCACGGCGTCATCGTTTACTGACATATAGCAACCCTTTACCAATACATTCTTTACTACATCCAAATCAATGGCATCGGTGCTGGGGCCTTTGGCATGGTTAGGAGTACCCAACGAATAGATGCTCAGATTCAGTAACTTCACGTTTTCGCTGTTATAGATGTGAGTTGTCCAGAAAGCCGAGTTCTGCAATTTTACGCCTTCTATCTGAACATTCTTGCTGTTTGATACATATACCAGTCGGGGGCGTTGTTCGTCCTTGTTGGTGCATTGACGGTTCCATTTGCGACGTAGCCAGAACTGCTTGTGATAGCGCAATCCGTTACCATCGATGGTTCCTTTACCTGAAATGGTGAAACCGTCCAATCCGTCAGCATTAATTAATGCGCCAAAATAAGTACAAGTTTCTCCTTCTATGCGAGTCTTACCCAAGGGATAGTCGCCGATAAAGTCGGAACCGAGTAGGGTAGCGCCATCTTCCAGATACAGATGAGTGTTCTGCTTGAAGTGCAATCCACCGGTCATGTAAGTGCCTCGTGGAATCACGATTACACCACCACCGTTGGCAGCTGCTTTATCAATCAAAGCTTGTATTTCTTCGGTATGCAGACGTCCATCGGCAAATATCTCATGATCGGTCAGTACGTATTTCTTTCCTAACTTTTCAATGTCCACCGATTCGTTTTGTCTGAACCATTCAGGGATTTCAGTACCGTCGGGGAATCTGTCAATGTCTTTTTTCTTCTTGGCGAAAGTAGTAGGTGCTGCCAAAAGGAATGCCAGCAGCAAAGGCAAAATTTTCTTCATAGGCTTTAATATTATGTGAATTTATAGTATCTGTCTGCAAAGATAGTTTTTCTTTTCATAGGTTAAGGTATAATAATAAAAAAAGTGGGTGCGTTGACACATCCACTTCCTATCGATAAGTGATTCCGAAGCGATTCGAACGCTTGACCCACGCCTTAGAAG
>CAZJFI010000057.1:0-9341 GCA_964545265.1 uncultured Phocaeicola sp. | reverse complement strand
CTTTATAATGTACCGGGACGTACAGGTGTGAATATGACCGCCGAAACCACCCTTCGATTAGCGCGTGAGTTTGATAACATTGTGGCTATTAAGGAAGCATCGGGCAACATAACCCAGATGGACGATATCATTAAGAACAAGCCTGCTAACTTTGATGTGATTTCGGGTGACGATGGTATTACTTTCCCATTGATTACCTTAGGAGCTGTAGGAGTTATCTCGGTGATTGGTAATGCATTCCCTCGTGAATTCAGTCGGATGACTCGTTTGGCCTTGCAAGGAGATTATAACAATGCATTGACCATCCATCATAAGTTTACCGAATTGTTTAGTTTGTTGTTTGTAGACGGTAATCCTGCCGGTGTGAAGGCTATGCTGAACGTGATGGGGTTGATCGACAATAAGTTACGTTTACCGTTGGTACCTACTCGTATTACCACTTTCGAGAAGATGCGTGCCATTTTGGACGAGTTGAACATTAAATGTTGATTGGAGAATAAATCTAAATAAAGCCTGAACATATGAAGAATTTTATCCTAATCCTTATTGTCGCATGCCTGTTTATGAGTTGTGGGCAAACAAAGAAATCAACTGAACAACAAAAGAATAGTAAATTGATAGCCTTGAGTTTTGATGATGGTCCCAATACAACAACCACCGTCAAGATGCTGGATATGTTAGAAAAGCATGGGGTAGTGGGCTCTTTCTTTGTTATTGGTAACAATATAAACGATTCGAGTGCGGTAGTGATGAAACGTGCTTTTGATATGGGATGTGATATTCAAAACCATTCGCAGACACATACTGCTATGCCCAACCTTACCGCTGAGCAGATAAGGGACGAAATAACTTATACATCAGATATGGTGGAAAAGTATGTGGGTGTACGTCCCACTTTCTTCCGTCCTCCATATATTGCGGTGAATCAAACCATGTATGACAACATTGAATTACCATTTATATGTGGTGCCGGTTGTAATGATTGGGTGTCTGAAGTAACAGCTACACAACGTGCAGACATGGTGATCAAGAATGCGGTCGATGGACAAATTGTTTTGTTACACGATTTTTCGGGTAACGATTCTACTGTTGAAGCATTGGATATCATTATTCCTACACTGAAAGAGCAAGGTTTCCGCTTTGTTACCGTTCCTGAGTTGTTTAAAGCTAAAAACATAACTCCCGTAAGAAACAAACTTTATACCAATGTATTAAATGATTGATTGTTACGTAGTTTTATAGAAAGGAAAACGTCGTGTTAGGATGGCTAACACGACGTTTTTTGTCTATGCTTCGATTGGGGTTATTCGAATGATCCGTAACGGGTAGGCAATAACTTACGGTCGCCTAATGTGTTATCTACACGTGCTACATTAATCCAAAACTTGTTTTCACGAACAGAGTCAATGGGATAAGCAGCTTTCGCACGGCTATAGCTATGTGTCCATTCGTCGGCCACCACTTCGTATTCAGGATGTGGAGCATTAACGAGTACGTTATCGGCCTTGTCGGCACGTCCGTCCTTTACTTCTTGAATTTCTTCCCAAATGGTGAGCATTACCTGTATAAAATTGTCGAGTTCCCACAAACTTTCGCTTTCGGTAGGTTCAATCATCAGTGTACCATGAACAGGGAAGGAGAGTGTAGGTGCATGATAACCATAGTCCATTAAACGTTTGGCGATATCGTTTTCGCTGATACCGGCCATATCGTGCAGATAGCGGCAATCCAAAATCATTTCGTGACCAACGAATCCGGTTGCGCCACTATATACAATACCATAAGTATCTTTGAAACAAGCAGCTAAGTAGTTGGCACTCAAAATAGCGGTCTTTGTTGCGCGTGTCAATCCTTCGGCTCCCATCATACAGATATAACCATAAGTGATAGGCAAGATACCGGCACTTCCGAAAGGTGCGGCTGAAACTTGGTTAGCATCGTTGCCGAAAGATACGTGCCCTGGCAAGAAAGGAACCAAATGTTCGGCTACACAAACAGGGCCTACACCTGGGCCACCACCACCATGAGGGCTAGCAAAAGTCTTGTGCAAGTTGAGGTGACATACATCGGCGCCGATGGTACCTGGGTTAGTCAATCCTACTTGAGCATTCATGTTGGCACCATCCATATATACTTGTGCGCCACATGAGTGGATAATTTCACAAATCTTGGCTATTTCGGGTTCGAAGATGCCATGTGTAGATGGATAGGTAATCATGAGGGCAGCCAAATCATCTTTGTTTGCTTCGGCTTTGGTGCGTAGGTCTTCTACATCGACATTTCCTTTTTCGTCGCATGCGCATGTAACGGTGGTATATCCGCATTGGATGGCCGATGCAGGATTAGTACCGTGTGCAGATGCTGGAATTAAAATCTTGTTACGATGTCCTTGGCCGATACTTTCTTGATAAGCACGAATAATACGAAGGCCTGTGTATTCACCGGCAGCACCCGAGTTGGGCTGCAAAGTTACACCTGCAAAGCCTGTAATCACTTTGAGTTGTTCGCTAAGGTTTTCAATCAGTTCTTGATAACCTTTGGTTTGGTCTTCTGGTGCCAATGGGTGGATATTCATCCAACCGGTATTGCTCAAAGGAATCATTTCTTGGGCCGCATTCAATTTCATGGTACAGGATCCAAGTGAAATCATGGAATGTGCCAATGAAATGTCTTTACGTTCCAGACGCTTGATGTATCGCATCATTTCGGTTTCGGTGTGATACATATTGAAAACTTCGTGGGTGAGGTAAGGAGTCTGACGAACAAATTCCTTGTCGATTGAAAGGGATTCAGTGATATCAGTGATTTCTGTAATTTCTTGGAAAGGTTCTTCTGCTGCAATTGAGAAGATGGAGAGTAATACGTTAATCTTCTTAAGGTCGGTAGCTTCGTCTATACTGATACCTACTTGGCCATTTTCGAAATAGCGTAAGTTTACATCCTTGCTCAAAGCAATAGTACGCAACTTTTGTTGGGTTACATGTTCTGGCAGAGTAAGGTGTAAGGTATCGAAGAATGAAGTGTTATGTTGGAAATAACCTAATTTACACAAAGCTTTGCACAAATAAGTGGCGATGCCATGGATGCGTGCAGCGATGGTTTTGATACCTTCCTGCCCATGATATACAGCATAAAAGCCAGCCATGGTTGCCAACAATGCCTGAGCGGTACAGATATTGGATGTAGCCTTTTCACGTTTGATGTGCTGCTCGCGGGTTTGGAGAGCCATGCGGTAAGCTATCTTTCCATATTTGTCTTTTGAAAGACCGATGATACGACCTGGCATATTGCGTTTGAATTCATCGCGAGTAGCAAAATAAGCAGCCGATGGGCCTCCGTAGAACATTGGGATACCCAATCGTTGGCTACTACCAAATACGATATCGGCTCCCCATTCACCTGGAGGTACCAAAAGGGCAAGGCTTAGGATATCGGCATCGACGGCCACTTTACAATGGGCTGCATGTGCTTTTTCTACAAATTCACGATAATCTTCTACACTGCCGTTAGAATTGGGATATTGAATAATACAACCAAAGATATCGGGAGTAAATTCTACCTCTTTGTAATTACCTAATTGGATGGTCATTCCTTGTGGAAGTACGCGAGTACGGATTACCGATAGATTCTGTGGAAAGATGTTTTCGTCGATAAACAATACGTTGGCACCATTCTTTTGTTGTTCGCGACTACGAAGTGCATACATCATCGCGGCGGCTTCGGCAGCAGCGGTTGCTTCGTCTAACAATGAACAATTGGCCAAAGGCATAGCAGTAAGGTCGGAAATAACAGTTTGGAAGTTTAATAGAGCTTCCAATCGTCCTTGCGATACTTCAGTTTGGTAAGGAGTGTAGGATGTGTACCATACAGGGTTTTCAAACACATTACGTTGGATAACAGCTGGGGTAATAGAATCATACCATCCCATACCGATATATGAAGTATATATTTTGTTTTTGGCGGCTAATTCATTGATATGTTCAGCAAATGCCCGTTCGGTCATAGGAGCGGCTAATGGCAGAGGCTCTTTTAAACGAATATTGGCAGGAATTGTTTTATTGATCAATTCGTCAAGGCTTTCTACACCAATCTTCCCGAGCATAATAGGTAGATCGGATTTTTGTATGCCATTGTGGCGGTTGGTTAATAAATCTGTTTTCATGGTATGATATTTTAAATTTTATCTAAAAAAAGGATTCTGTGTTTTTTCATCGCCGATGGTGGTAGGAACTCCATGTCCCGGGTAAACGATGGTTTCGTTCGGAAGTACGAATAACCGACTGCAAATATGTTCTCTTAGTTCGTCGAAATTACCTCCAGTAAGATCTGCGCGACCTATGCTTCCTTGAAAGAGTACATCACCACTGAACAAGCATCCATCTTCCTTACAATAATAAACCATGCTGCCTGGAGAGTGTCCGGGTACGTGGATGGCTTCGAGAATGGTATGTCCAAATTGAATTTGGTCACCATCGCAAATGTACTTGCCGAGTGGGGCGGGAGCTTCGTTCATCTGGAGACCGAACATGCGGCTTTGTGCGTATGCTTGATCCAACCAGAATTCATCTTGTTGACTGGCTTCGGCTTTCAAACCGAATTCGCGCAAAATGAAGGGGTTGCCAAATACATGATCTATGTGTAGATGGGTATTGAGTAAACGAGTAAGTTTCAGCCCTTCTTTTTCAATGAAGTTTTTGAATGCTTGTCTTTCTTCTTCGTAAAAGCAAGCAGGGTCAATGACGGCTGCTTCCTTTGTATCGTCCCATAATATGTAGCAGTTTACGGGAAACATATTGAATTCGAATTTCTTTATCTTCATAGCGCTATACTACTGGTACATAAACAACTTTTTTCGTTTCGAAAAACTCTTCCGTAAAATCATTTTTCAATTCGTGGAAAATGGTTTGGTGTTTTACGGGCATTATTTCTTTCTCAAGTTCGCCTCCTTTTAAACAAATCAATCCGTTGGGTATGGCGTTGTGTTGTTCCTTGGCGATGTTCTTGCGAATAATTTTCAATAAATCGGTCAGGGGCATTACAGCACGGCTAACGACAAAATCGAACAATTGTTTTTCTTCTTCAGCTCGGCAATGGCGGAAACTTACATTATCCAGACCTATGGCATGAGCTACCTCGGTAGCTACCTTTACTTTTTTGCCTATACTGTCAACCAAATGGAAACTTACTTCAGGGAATAAGATGGCCAAAGGAATGCCGGGAAATCCACCGCCTGTACCTAAATCCATGATACGGGTGTGAGGCGTAAATTGAATAAAACGGGCTATGCCAAGGGAGTGGAGCACATGGTGTTCGTAAAGATTGGTGATATCTTTACGCGATATCACGTTTATCTTACTATTCCAATCTATATACAGGTCATATAAAGCAGCAAATTGTTCTTTTTGCTTGTCAGTTAGATTGGTAAAATATTTAGTTATTAATTCCATAATCTTATAACTGATATTTTGTACAAATATAGAATAAGTTTTTGGAATTACATCATAGATTGGATAGATTTTGAAGATAAAACTCAAATATAGGACATAGTCATAGGTATTATCCATTGAAAAGCAAGTCAAATGTCTTACGTAATTGTTCTTTATTCTTAATTATTTTCCGGAGTTCTTCCAGTTGCTTTGCATTTTCTGATTCGGGTATCCATAACTTAAGGTATCCTCCTTCGGCATATTTTTCTTGCAAATGTTCGCAAAAACGAAGGTATTGTTCTTCCTTGTTAAGCCTTGGATAATGGGAGAGGCCATATTGTATGGTACGCAGTAAAATGGAATGTGGGGAAATAAGACGGTCGGCTTCGGCTACAATTTTTCCATAAATGCTCCGTGGGGCATGTTTGTTGGAAGCTCGATGGTCTTCTACGGCTTCGACCATAATTTCTATTTGTTCTTCGTCGAACCATTTGTATATCTGTTGGTTACCACGTAGCATTTCTCCCGATACAATATGGTGGTGTTCACGTCCTTTACAAAGCCCTATGTCATGAAAAGCGGCAATGGCATATACCATGTTGATATTGACTGGGTAAAACTTTGCCAATTTCAAACTTTCCTCGATGACATTTTGCACATGCTCCATTTGGTGTGCTTTGTCAAAATGGATGTATAAAGGGATAATTTCCTTTTCTATATATGAACAGAGAGAATCGGATAAAATCATAATCATTTGTTTATTTAACAAAGATAGGGATTATTATTCCCTTAAAAACTTAATTGTTGTTAATTTATAGTTCTGTGTAATACAAGGTACTATTATTTTGCATACATTTGTGTCATACAAAGAATTGAAACGTTATGAATGTAGACAATGTACGCTCACAAATGCGCAAGGGAATGCTGGAATATTGCATTTTGTTATTGCTTCATAAGGAGGCATCGTATGCTTCAGACATCATTCTGAAATTGAAGGAAGCACACCTTATCGTGGTAGAAGGAACCCTCTATCCGTTACTTACCCGATTGAAGAATGATGATTTGTTGGCCTACGAATGGGTGGAATCCACTCAAGGACCTCCACGGAAATATTACTCGCTCACCCCCGACGGGGAGAAGTTCTTACAAGGATTGGAAGAAGCTTGGACAGAATTGGCGAATACGGTGAATCATTTAAAAAGAAATCAATACTTACTCTCATGAAGAAAACATATAACATTAATCTCGGCGGTATCGTCTTTCATATTGATGAAGATGCTTACGAACTGCTCGACAAGTATTTATCGAATCTCCGCATTCACTTTAGCAAGGAAGTAGGAGCGGAAGAGATTGTGCGCGATATGGAACTCCGCATCTCCGAATTGTTCAGCGAACGCCTGAATGAAAAGAACCAGGTCATCACCCTGAAGGATGTGGAGGAAATCATTGCACAGATGGGAAAACCCGAAGAATTTTCGGAAGACAAAACACAAGACACTAATGATTATATTAAGGAAGAGAAAGGACCGAAGCGATTGTTTCGTGATCCGGACAACAAGGTCATCGGTGGGGTATGCTCGGGTATCGCCGCATACTTGGGATGGGATGTGACGGCTGTGCGACTTGTCCTCATCGCTTTAGCTTGCCCGTTCATCCTCAATGGGGCGGTCATCCTTAATGGAGTCGTCATTGCTTACATCATTGCATGGATTATCATTCCCGAAGCCAGTACGGCTACCGAGAAGCTTTCAATGAAAGGCATGAAAGTAAATGTGGAGAATATTGGCAAGACAGTGACCGACGGCTTCGAAAAGGTGAACGACTTCGTGAATTCAGAAAAGCCGCGTTCGTTTCTGCAGAAGGTAGGAGAGGCGATAGTAGGCGTGGTCGGTTTCCTTATAAAATGTATATTGGTGATAGCCGCCATCTGCTTTACCCCGATTCTGTTCGTGGTGCTCATCGTTTTTGTATCTTTGTTAGCTGCGGGTACAGGATTGATAAGTGCCGTTCCTGCCATGCTGTACGAAATGATGCCACGGGTGGATTGGACGATGGTCGGCTCATCGCCTTTCACCACTTCGTTGATGTCCATCTCGGGTATTTTAGTTATCGGAATTCCGATTGTAGGTTTCATCCATTTCCTGATGAGCACCTTCGGCGGATGGAAGCCGATGCCGTTTACTACCCGTGTGATATTGACCATTCTCTGGTTGGTTGCTTTGGGAGTGGGAACATTCTTTATGATTAACTTTGGCATGGCTGCTATAACACATTGTTGTTGATGAATGACATTGTTTGGAGCTGCCTTTTTGGTGATGTTCCATCCTTTTTAGTCCCAATTTATTCCTCTTTGGATAAAAAGGCTTATCTTTGCAAGCGGAAAGTATATCACTTGTCATTCTCATTAGTGTCATTCTGAACGCAGTGAAGACGAGTTGTTGAGGACTCTGTCAGAAAAATCTGAGAAGCGTTAGTTGATGTAATCAGATACTTCGTGTTACTCAGGATGACACAAGTGTTTTCTTTGAATGGCATTGTATTTTCGCTTTGTTTTAAAAAATAATTTTAATTTAGGTAAGATATGACTAAGAAGATTTTATTGTTAGGTTCCGGAGAATTGGGTAAGGAGTTTGTAGTCGCCGCCCAACGATTGGGACAGTATGTCATTGCATGTGATTCATACGCAGGTGCTCCTGCCATGCAAGTAGCCGATGAGTGCGAAGTGTTCTCTATGCTCGATGGCGATGCCCTCGAAGCTGTAGTCAAGAAGCACCAACCGGACATTATCGTACCGGAAATAGAAGCCATTCGTACCGAACGTCTCTACGATTTCGAGAAACAAGGCGTCCAGGTAGTGCCCAGTGCCAAAGCGGTTAATTATACTATGAATCGAAAGGCTATCCGCGACCTTGCCGCCAAGGAATTAGGATTGAAGACTGCCAAGTATTTCTATGCCAAGTCATTGGAAGAATTGAAAGAAGCCGCTAAGGAAGTAGGTTTCCCATGTGTGGTGAAGCCGTTGATGTCTTCATCCGGTAAAGGTCAGTCGTTGGTGAAGAGTGCCGATGACCTTGAACAAGCCTGGATTTATGGTTGCGAAGGTAGTCGTGGTGACATCAAGGAACTGATTATTGAAGAATTCATCAAGTTCGACAGCGAAATCACCTTGCTCACCGTGACTCAACAGAATGGTCCGACTTTGTTTTGTGCCCCGATTGGTCACGTACAGAAGAGTGGCGATTACCGCGAAAGTTTCCAACCGGCTCCGATTGAACCGGACCACTTGAAGGAAGCCCAGCGTATGGCTGCCAAGGTGACCGAAGCCTTGACCGGTGCCGGTATCTGGGGAGTTGAATTTTTCTTGAGTCACGAAAATGGCGTGTACTTCAGCGAACTCTCACCACGTCCGCACGATACGGGTATGGTTACATTGGCAGGTACGCAGAACCTGAATGAATTCGAACTTCATTGTCGTGCCGTACTTGGTCTTCCTATCCCTGAAATTACTCAAGAACGAATGGGTGCCAGTGCGGTAATCCTTTCGCCCATTGCCAGCAAGGAAGCGCCTCGCTATCGTGGTGAAGAAGAGGTATGCAAGGAAACCAATACTTATCTGCGTATCTTTGGCAAGCCATATACCAAATTGAATCGCCGTATGGGGGTAGTGGTAAGTTATGCTCCGAATGGTAGTGATTTGGATGCTCTTCGCGACAAGTGTAAGGCAGCAGCTGCCAAAGTGGAAGTATACTAATTAAAAATAGGTATAAAAAGAAAGGACACCTTTTCGGAAGGTGTCCTTTTTGTTTTTTTAAATACCTATATTTAGGGATTGTGTAATGTTGTTGTAAGCATTATCTTTGCATCAAAGTTAGTCATATAGAAATTACGTAAACCACAAATTAGTTAGTTATTAGT
>CAZJFI010000056.1:0-9447 GCA_964545265.1 uncultured Phocaeicola sp. | reverse complement strand
AAGAAAAGGAAGAATCACGAAAGAGCAAACGCTCATCGTCTACCGGAAAAAGCATCATGACAACAGTTATAGGTACAGCCATCACTTATTTCGCCAAGACAATCGCCACACAATTGGCACGTAACCTGACAAAAAAAAGGAAAAGATAATCTTTTCCTTTTTTTTCATTTATTCAATACAGAAAGCAGGTATTCGCATTTAGCCTTATCGCCTAAAGTCTTGCCTTTATCACATGAGAGTTTTACACAAGGATGCCACTCACGTGATTCGGTGATGCGTCCACGAATAAGTTTCACCACAATGTTCATAGGTTTGCAATCTGTTACATCGCAAGTAAGGTAAGTTCCTACCCCATAACTATCGGTAATCTTTCCCTGACAATAGCGATGAATCTGGATGGCACGTTCAATGTCCAATCCGTTGCTGAACACAGCCTGCTTGGTCATGGGGTCTATCCCCAGCTGCTTGTATTTCTCAACAATCAAGTCCACTTGCTCCTCTTCCACCCCACTATCTATTCGAAGACCACAGAAGGTCATGGCCATTCGCTTGGAAAGGTTATTGAAGAATACATTATCTCCAAAGCAATCGTACAGGAAGATACCTACATTACCATCGTAAACCTCCGACCATTTGTTCATCATGTTGTAGTTACATTCAAACACACCGCTTACAATTTCTTCAAAACTGATACATTGGTGCGACATGGTTCCCAAACAAGGGACATTTTTCTTCATAGCCAGATAAACATTCGAAGTACCGGTAAACTTACCACACTTTCCTCCCGTTTCAGCCTTTACGGCTTCATAAGAAGCTATCAATGCATCAATTACCCTTTCCTGATGATCGAACGAGAAGCGTCTACGAGTTCCCATATCGCCCAACGTTAGTCCGTTTTTCCATATCTGACAGCCTTTTTCCAGACTCCTTTGGTATTCAAGTCCGGCATTGTATTTCTCTGTATCACCATTCAATATGTGCATCAACTCTGATATAGTAGAAAGGATAGGCATTTCCCACATGATGGTAGACCACCATTTTCCCTTTACCCGTATATCCAAATGTCCTTCTTCATCTTGATGAATGGTCAATTCTTTCGGATTGAAACGATATCCACGCAAAAAAACATTAATAAACCAATAAGGAAGGAAAGAGAAAGAACGGGTCATGAACTCACGTTCTTCATCTGTAATTACCACCTGCGCCAAATGCTCCAATTGCTCACGCAACAATTGATCAAAACCTTTGGGATAACATGTATGCTTACGATCGAAAAAACAATACTCCGTTTCTGCACGTGGATACTTTTGTAAGATGTAATACATACAAGTAAACGTGTAAAGATCATTATCGGTAAAATGAGTGATGATGGGTTTCATGGTAATTACATTTAAAGCTTTAATATGATTGGTAAAGATAAAGAAGATTTCTGAATTCACATAAACAAAACAAAAAAATCCCCCCAAAAACGTTATCTTTGCTTTCGTTTAAAAACTAAAATCCAGAATGGTCACATTATTTGTATTGATATTAACCATTATTGCCAGCTTTATCCAACGGGTAACCGGTTTTGGATTTGGTTGCTATTATGGTAGGGAGCCATTTAGCTCTTTAAACGAACATTCTTCATAATTCATTTGTTAAGGGATAAAACCAAAACCAACGAATTATGAAGAATTTTTTATTTCCACTACCTCCCTCCTCCAAAGCCTACTCACTCTTTTTATTGGCTTTGAGAGTTATTTTTGGTATCCTGCTTATGCGACATGGTATCGAAAAGTTATACAACTACACTTCTCTATGTTTTAGCTTCCCCGACCCCATAGGTTATGGAAAGGATCTTGCATTGATATTTGTCATTTTTGCAGAACTATGCTGTTCCCTGGCCTTCATCTTCGGTGTACTATACCGACTTTGCATGATTCCCATGATAATTGTTATGGCTACCGCTTTCTTTTATATTCACGGAGGTAGTGTAGCCAACGGCGAACTGGCCTTTTCTTATCTTCTGTTATTTATACTAATGTACATTGCAGGTCCCGGACGTTATTCTGTTGATGCCATCATCAGCCATCATTTGAATAAGGATGAGGATGACGACGAATTCTAAACCATTTATTGTATGTGAATAGGTAGAGTAACCGAAGAAATACCCTCTCCTTCTACGGTTAAGTACGCTTCACCAACTTGCTTTGTACTTTGTAACAATACCTGCGCCAAACCATTGAAGCTATTTACTTCGTAATGACGGGTATCGGCTTCAATGGGGCGTTCACTTGCTTGATAAGCTGGGTCTCCATTGCCTACCCCTAATATACGGACAGGACCTTCGACTTTCAGTCTCAACTTTTGAGAGGCATTGGGAACAAAACGCCCTTTCTTGTCTTGTAGTTCTAAGCGACATACAGCTACATCTTTATTGTCGGCCACCAACGAAGTACGGTCGGCCGTAAGCACTATACGACATGCTTTATCGGTAGTCTCTATCTTTTGGGTGATGATACGCTTTCCTTTTTTATATCCGATGGCTTTCACATAACCTGGTTGATATACCGCTTTCCATTCTAAATGGCCATTCTTTGGCATAGGCTTACGCTCCAATTTCTTTCCGTTCACAATAAGTTCCACTTCATCACAATTGCTGTATGCCCATACATCTACTGTTTCACCTTCATGACCTTGCAAGTTCCAATGCGGGAAGATATGGAGAATAGGCTCATCGGTCCACCAAGCTTTCAGATAAAAAGCTTCGTCTTTAGGGAAACCGCAATAATCCAATATACCAAATTGGGAACCTGTAGCGGGATATTTCATAGGGTTAGGTTCACCACGATAGTCTAAACCTGTCCAATAAAACAACCCTCCTAACCAAGGACGTTCGTCGTAGAATTTCCATCCGCGTTCTATACAATTATACAAGCTATCCGGACCTTGCGGATGGCGATTGATGGCGGTCATATACCCATTGGCATGATCATCAAAATAGATGCCACGTGCTCCACACCCGGTTGTTTCTTCAGACCCCAAGGCTTTACGTTGCGGATAATTCCGACGATGTTCTTCTACTGGATTCTGTAAAATATAATTATACCCTGCCACATCGGCCGGAACAAGAATAGTAGGTCCACTACTACTTGCTGCACACATTAAACGGGTAGGATCAAACCGATGACAAAACTCTCTCATGGAAGCAGAAATCCGCTCGCCAAACTCATTCCATTCGATACCCCACTCCTCATTTCCTACACTCCATAGAATGATGCTTGGATGATTACGATCGCGCTCAATCATCCGTTTCAACAAACGTACATGTTCTTCGTTAATACCTGTCAATCGGTTTTCTTCAATCACCACAATACCTAAACTATCACAGGCGTCAAGCACTTCGGGAGTCATGGGATTATGACTGGAGCGATATGCGTTGCATCCCAACTTTTTCAGTTCACGTAATCGATATACTTGTAAAGCATCTGGTATACCGGCACCCACTCCGGCATGATCTTGATGCATGTTTACTCCTTTCAATTTTATCTGCCGGCCATTGAGTAGAAAACCTCGATTGGCATGAAACTCAATATGACGAATGCCTGTCTGAGTGATATAGGTGTCAACTACCTTACCGTCTACAAACACTTCTGTTCGTATCTTATATATATAAGGTGTATCCAAGTCCCATAAGTAAGGTTGGGAAAGCGTCGTTTTCGTTTGGCTTACTCGTCGTTCTTTCGACAACAAAACGTCGTTTTCTTCCTTGCATTCCGCCACTTCCTTTCCTTCGGCATCCAAGACCACATGACGTAAGCTATAAGCCACCTTTTCCAAGCTTTGGTTAGCTATAGTAGTTTCTATGGTCAGCTCAGCCTTTTCATATGGATATTGCAAGTTGGCATGAACAAAAGTTCCAAAAGGAGCAACGTGTACAGGAGCCACTTTGTTCAGCCATACATGCCGATAAATGCCGGCTCCTTCGTAAAACCATCCTTCTTCCAAAGTAGCATCGGCACGAACGGTCACTAAATTATCTTCCCCGTAATTCAGATATTCAGTTATATCATATATTTGTGTAGCATAGCCACTGGGCTCATGCCCCAAATAAAAGCCATTCACCCAAACACGGGCATCACGAAAAATACCATCAAACTGAAAGTAAAGATGCTTTCCCTTGTCTTCGGCAGGTATATGGAAAGTCTTCCGATACCATCCGACACTAGTTTCGGGGTATTTATATCCTACCGTCTTATATCCATGGCTATGGCTCGCTTCGGGAGCAAAAGGCAAATCTACCACCCAATCATGTGGCAAATCCACATTCTTCCACGCTATCCCCCATTTGGTTGCATCAAATTTTTGGGAATAGGGACCTTCATTGTGAATAGAAGCTGCTTTGGTAAGGTAATTGAAATATTCAGTTCCACAACCGAAATCTTTGGCTGGATCAGAAGCGTTTCCAAAGGCGAATGCCCAATTTTCATCGAACAGGATACGTTCACGAACAACTTGTGCTTCAAGTGAGACGAAGCAAGCCATCAATAACAATAGAGATATGTATTTTTTCATGATAAAGATTTTTCTGCAAAGATAGTGATTCAGTCGGATTTGACTGACACTATCTTAGCAGATTCAAATACATTTCTCATAAAGCCTATCACAGGCATTCCATGAAACAAAACGTGTTTTCTCTCTTGCCCGACAAGCGGACAATCCCAGCAACAGCTGGGCTACTCCATGATAGAAGTAGAGACGTGTCCAAAGGTTTGTTGTTTTTATTATAATTGTTATGCAAATGTTTTCAATTCTGTATACAAACGTTGGATAGGCAACCCCACAACATTGAAATACGAACCGGTTATGTTCTGTACTCCCACAAAACCTATCCATTCTTGTATGCCATAAGCTCCGGCTTTGTCCATCGGTTTATACCGGGTTACATAATATGTTATTTCCTCTTCTGTAAGTGGAGCAAAAGTAACATCGGATACCGTTGCAAAACTTACTTGCTTGTCTTTTGTAGTAATACAAACACCTGTTACTACTTGGTGAGTATGTCCGGCCAACTGACGAAGCATATTACATGCGTCCGTTTCATCCTTAGGTTTACCCATTACAACGCCATCCAACCAAACAATGGTATCGGCCGTAATAATAAGTTCGTCTTCCTGCATCATGGAACGATAGACATCGGCCTTGGTTCGAGCAATGTAAACCGGAATTTCTTCACATCCCAATCCTTCGGGATAAGACTCGTCAATATCAGGCATAGTCTTCACTTCATAAGGAATCCCCAAACCTCCCAACAATTCCTTTCTACGCGGAGAATTGGAAGCCAATATCACTTTGTATTTTTTCAGATTGTCCAACATATTACCAACCAAATGCTTCTTCGTGAGACATCCATTTTCCTTGTGCCCTCAAGACCTGTTCCACTACATCACGACCACATCCATATCCACCATTACGATGCGAAATATAAGTCGAAATCTCTTTAATTTCAGGAGCTGCATCTGCCGGACAACAGGCACAACCACATAACTGCATGACTTCATAATCGGGTATATCATCTCCCATGTATAGGATTTCTTCGTCAGCCAACTGATATTTTTCCTTCAATTGGTTATACTCATTCATCTTCACAGCAGCACCTAAATAGACATCCTTTATACCTAACCCTTCGTAGCGTTTACGAACGGCTTCTGTCTTTCCTCCGGTTATAATGGCCACAATCATGCCACACTTCACCGCAAATTGAAGCGCATAACCATCCTTGATATTGACAGAACGCATTGGTTCTCCGTTGGGATGCAAATAGATAGTTTCACTACTCAATACTCCATCCACATCAAAGACAATAGCCCGTATTTTCTTTAAATCATAATTTATCATGGTTGTATATACTCTTACTTATTTTTTCGTATAATTCCTGAATAGTCGGTTCTGCTCTCAACATATCCAAATGGCGATTGATTACATTCTCATCATAACGAATGGCCGGTCCCGTTTGAGCTGCTTTGGGAGTAATCTCATGCACTTTGCGAGCCGTTTCATCGATGAGGGGTAACATCACCTCGAAAGGTATTCCATGTTGACTTAGCAAGTGATCGCACAATGCATACATATGGTTGCTGAAATTACAAGCAAACACAGCAGCAATATGTAAATATTTACGTTGTTCAGAAGTAGCTTCATACACCTTTTCAGACCACTGGCCTGCCAACTCTTTCAGTATTTCCAAATCTTTCTTGTTTGCAGCCTCAATAAAAAAAGGGACTTCCGGCCAATTCACTTCACGCTGCTTACTAAAAGTCTGCATAGGATATAACACTCCATAACGCAAAGCATGTCCTTTCCAGATTTGCATGGGTATACTCCCTGCTGTATGAACAAACAAAGCCTCTTCTCTACCTTTTACTATTTGAGGAATCAATTCCTGCAACGCAGCATCCTTCAGAGCTACGATATATAAATCGGCATCACATCTCACTTCTTCCAATGAAATAACATACGATGTTTTAAGCTTTTCTGCCAAGACAGATGCCGAAGCTACCGTGCGACTATACACCTGTAGAACGTTATATCCCGTTTTAAGCAGGGCCTTTCCCAAATGCGTAGCTACATTACCGGCTCCTATCAGGACAACTTTATTGAGCACCATATTTATTCAGGTGAATTTTTTCCCATTGCAAATGTTCTTCATTGAACGGCTTTCGTTCCATACCCTTATGACCGATGGCAATAATGGACAAAACCTGAAGTTGTAAAGGAATATCAAGGACATCATGCACAAATTCATTCGATGGAATACCATCAGCAGTAAAGCGTTCACGAACTTGTATCCAGCAGCTACCCAAACCTAAATCCTCGGCTTGTAATTGTATCATGATGGAAGCTATCGAAGCATCTTCTATCCAAACATCACTTGCCAATGGATCGGCCATCACTACCACTGCTAATGCAGCATCTTTTATGAAAGAGGCGCTTTGTTCTTTACAATATGACAAACGTTCAAGTGTTCCCTTATCATCCACCACCACAAACTGCCAACAATTACTCCGTTTGGATGAAGGTGACATCAGAGCAGCTTTCATTAATGTTACAACCTCATCTTGAGACAGTTCCTGATTGGTGAACTTTCTCATGCTTCGTCTGTTCTTTATCAAGTCACTGAATTGTTCCATAATTCCTATTCTATACTTTTTTCGATACAAATATACAACGAGATTGTGAATTGCTCAACAAAAAGTTCTATTTTTGCAAAGATTTATGGCAGTAAGACTTAGCATATATCGAAAAGGAAGTGCTATCCCCCAACTTCCGGGGCATACATTAGAGCACTCTATCGAGCTGTTTCATGTGTATGAACAGACGCAAGGCTATACTCCTTATATGGTTGTAGCCTTTGACGGTAAACGTCCGATTGCCAAACTTCTTGCTGTGGTACGGAGGAGTGTACGATTGTTTCCCCCATCCATTATCAAACGTTGCGAAGTTTATCGCTGCGGAGAATATTTTGACGCCAGTCTTAACAAAGAAACCCTATTCGGAGAGATGCTGGAATATTTAACCCGCGAGGTGTTACAACAGTCTTTTCTCATTGAATTCAGAAATCTGGAACAGCCGTTGTTCGGCTATAAACATTTCAGAAAGAACCATTATTTTCCCGTCAATTGGTTAAGGGTATACAATTCGTTACACAGCCTCCCCCCGCAAGAACGTCTCGAGCCTTCCCGAAGACGACAAATCAACCGCGCTATCAAGAATGGCGCTATCGTAAAGATGGCCGAAACGGAAGAAGAAGTCGAAGCTTTCCTTCACATGCTCAAAAAAGCATATTCTTCTAAAATCAGAAAACATTTTCCTGACATCAATTTCTTCCGTTTGTTGGCACAACATCATCCTGACAAAGAAATATCCCGTATCATATTGGTAAAATATAAGGAAAAGATTATAGGCGGTTCCTTTTGCTTGTTTTCTGATAACAATGCCTATCTATGGTTCTCTGGAAGTATGCGGAAAACCTATGCACGACTATACCCTGGAGTAATGGCTGTATGGGGAGCCATTACTTATGCTTACGATAAAGGTTATGATCATTTTGAATTCATGGATGCCGGATTACCGTTCAAAAAGTTTGGCTATCGGGATTTCATTTTAGGGTTTGGAGGCAAACAAATGAGTACGCGCCGTTGGTTCCGTTTCCGCTGGACATGGCTCAACAAAATTGTTTGTTGGTTATACAGATAAATAATTGAAGAAATATTTCTTTATTTGGCACAAATTTATTTCCTTTGTGCAAATTTAGTCACAGTAGACAAAAAGATTATAATAACTCTAAAAAAATAACATTATGAAGATTTCGCACATCGAACATTTAGGTATTGCTGTAAAAAGCATTGAAGAAGCCTTACCGTATTATGAAAACGTTTTGGGCTTGAAGTGCTATAACATTGAAACAGTAGAAGATCAGAAAGTAAGAACTGCTTTCCTAAAGGTAGGTGATGTTAAGATTGAACTTCTGGAGCCGACAAGCCCCGAAAGTACCATTGCCAAGTTTATTGAAAAGAACAATGGTAATGGTGGTATGCACCACTTGGCTTTTGCCGTTGAAGACGGTGTAGCCAATGCTTTGGCCGAAGCCGAAACTACCGGCATCCGCCTTATCGACAAGGCTCCTCGCAAAGGTGCTGAAGGTTTGAACATTGCATTTCTTCATCCGAAGTCAACCTTAGGCGTATTGACTGAACTTTGTGAAAAACCCGAATAAGTAAAGAACAGGTATAGAACGCAGAGACACAAAGACACAGAGTTATTTCTCTTTTAAAATAAAGAATCTCCGTGTCTCTTTGTCCCAAAAGAAAGAAATTATCAACTTTAAAATCATAAATCAAATGAGCAACCAACTTGAAAAAATACAGGAGCTTATTGAACGCCGTGCGGTAGCACGTTTAGGTGGTGGTGAAAAGGCCATTGCCAAGCAACACGAGAAAGGTAAATATACTGCCCGCGAACGCATTGCCATGTTGTTGGATGAAGGCAGTTTTGAAGAAATGGACATGTTCGTTGAACATCGTTGTACTAATTTCGGTATGGAAAAGAAACACTATGCCGGCGACGGTGTGGTAACCGGCTGCGGTACTATCGACGGACGTTTAGTATATGTTTTCGCACAAGACTTCACCGTATCAGCAGGTTCTCTTTCTGAAACCATGTCACTTAAGATTTGTAAGGTAATGGATCAAGCCATGAAGATGGGTGCTCCATGTATCGGTATCAACGACTCGGGTGGTGCACGTATTCAGGAAGGTATCAATGCTTTGGCCGGTTATTCAGAAATCTTCCAACGCAATATCCTTGCATCGGGTGTAATTCCTCAGATTTCGGGTATCTTCGGTCCTTGTGCCGGTGGTGCTGTATATTCTCCCGCTTTAACAGACTTTACCTTGATGATGGAAG
>CAZJFI010000055.1:0-9454 GCA_964545265.1 uncultured Phocaeicola sp. | reverse complement strand
CGCACGGTATCTTCTTGTGCACAAACGCATAAGGTTGTACACACCATCATCCATAAACACCATCCAATCCTACGAATCATAATCATACATACTAAACAGGAACAAAGATAACGGAAATTATGGAAAACAAAAAAGAATGGATGCGTATTTCGACACATCCACTCTTTCGTGTTGGATTACCAGGATTCGAACCTGGACAAACAGAACCAAAACCTGTTGTGCTACCATTACACCATAATCCAATCATCATCACTTTCCTTGGAAAGCGGTGCAAAGATACGGCTTTTTATTAATATCCTCCAAACTTTTCGGCAAAAAATTTTATTTTATATAGAAAAAAAGTACCTTTGTTCATTCAATATCTTAAAATTACACACATGAAGAAAGTACTTACATGCATCATCATGGGCTTGACAGCTGCTACCGTACAAGCCGTTACTCCGTTATGGTTACGCGATGTTCAAATATCGCCCGACGGACAATCCATTGCCTTCTGTTACAAAGGCGACATCTACAAAGTAGGTATACAAGGCGGAAATGCCGTCCAACTTACCACACAAGACTCGTATGAATGCAACCCCATTTGGAGTCCCGACAGCAAATCCATCGCTTTTGCCAGCGACCGTAATGGCAATTTCGACATCTTCGTCATGCCGGCCAATGGTGGAAGCGCCAAACGATTGACATCAAACTCTGTATCCGAACTTCCTTCGGCTTTTACACCCGATGGCAAACAAGTGGTTTTCTCGGCTGCTATCCAAGACCCGGCCAAGAGTGCCCTCTACCCTACTACCTCGATGACTGAACTTTATCAAGTACCGGTTGCCGGGGGACGCACCACACAAATCATCGCTACTCCTGCCGAAGCGGTATGTTACACCACCGACGGACAATCATTCCTCTACCAAGACCGCAAAGGTTTTGAAGACGAATGGCGCAAGCATCATACTTCATCGGTTACCCGCGATATCTGGTTGTACGATGCCAAGAGTGGTAAACACACCAATCTGACCAATATTGGAGGCGAAGACCGTGACCCTTCTTTGGCGGCTGACGGACAAACCGTATACTTCCTCAGCGAACGTAATGGCGGATCGATGAATGTCTATAGCCTCAACCTCAAATCGCCCAAAGATATTAAAGGTGTCACTACTTTCAAGACACATCCCGTACGTTTCCTTTCCATAGCCAACAACAATACTCTTTGCTATACCTACGATGGTGAAATCTATACCCAATCGGCCAATGGGAAAGCCAAGAAAGTAACCATTCAAATTACCCGCGACGATAGCGAACAAATAGCCAAGCTGAACGGTCGACCGGACGAAGCAGCCGTTTCACCCGACGGTAAGCAAGTGGCTTTCGTTAGCCGCGGCGAAGTATTTGTTACCTCGGTAGAATATGGTACAACCAAACAGATTACCCACACCCCTGCAGCCGAAGAAGGAGTAACCTTTGGAGCCGATAACCGCACACTGGCATACGCCAGCGAACGGAGTGGCAACTGGCAACTCTATTTGGCCAAAATAGCCCGTAAAGAAGACCCGAATTTTGCCAATGCCACTACTATTGAAGAAGAAGTATTGCTCCCTTCAAGCAAGATAGAACGTAGTTTCCCGAAATTCTCGCCCGATGGTAAGGAACTGGCCTTTATCGAAGACCGTCGCAAGCTGATGGTAGTGAACCTCGACACCAAAAAGGTACGCCAAATAACCGACGGTTCTTTGTGGCATAGCACCGCCGGATACTTTGAATATCGTTGGAGTCCCGATGGTAAATGGTTCACCCTTTGCTTTATCGGCAACAAACACGATCCGTATTCCGATATAGGTATAGTAAGCGCACAAGGTGGTGAAATTACCAATCTTACCAATAGTGGGTATACCAGCGGAAGCCCTCGTTGGGTAATGGATGGTAATGCCATTCTCTTCACTTCCGAACGCTACGGTATGCGTAATCATGCATCATGGGGCTCTATGGAAGACGTGTTCCTTTGCTTCGTAAATCAAGATGCTTACGACAAATACCGCCTCAGCAAAGAAGATTACGAACTATTGAAGGAATTGGAGAAAGAACAAGAAAAACTGAAGAAAGAAGCCGAAAAGAAAGACAAGAAAGACGATAAGAAAGAGGACAAGAAGGATGAAAAGCAGAAAGACGAAGTCAAAGCCATTCAAATGGAATTGGACGGTATTCAAGACCGTATTGTACGCCTCACTCCTACTTCTTCACGTTTGGGTGATGCCATTATCGACAAGAAAGGCGAAACCTTGTATTACTTGGCTTCGTTCGAAGGAGCCATGGACTTGTGGAAAATCGACCTCCGCAAGAAGGACGTAAAACTGGCAAGCAAGGGAGCCGGTTATGGTACATTCGAGATTGACAAGGAAGGAAAGAACATCTTCCTATTGGGTAGCCGTATGCAAAAGATGGATCCTGCATCGGGTAAGCTCTCTCCTATCAGCTATAGTGCACAAATGAAGATGGATTTGGTTGCCGAACGCGAAGCCATGTTCAACCACGTTTACAAGCAACAACAGAAGCGTTTCTATAACGTAAACATGCACGGAGTGGATTGGGATGCCATGAGTGCCGCCTATCGCAAGTTCTTGCCACATATCAACAACAATTACGATTATGCCGAATTGTTGAGCGAATGGTTGGGCGAACTCAACGTATCGCATACCGGTGGCCGTTATCGTGCCGGTAATGCCGGATACAGTACCGCCAATTTAGGTTTGCTTTACGATTGGTCTCACAACGGTAAAGGCTTGAAGGTAGAAGAAGTGGTAGAAGGAAGCCCATTTGACAATGCACGCAGCAAGATGGTAGCCGGTGTCATCATCGAAAAGATTGACGGTCAAGAAATCACTCCTGAAGCCGACTATACCTTGTTGCTGAACGACAAGGCTCGTAAAAAGACTTTGGTATCACTCTACAATCCTACCACCAAGGAACGCTGGGAAGAAGTGGTACTCCCCATCGGCAACAGTGCTTTCAATGGCTTGTTATACAACCGTTGGGTGAAGCAACGTGCCGCCGATGTAGAAAGATGGTCAAACGGCCGTTTGGGATATGTACACATCGAATCGATGAACGATGGTAGTTTCCGTGGCGTTTATTCCGACATCTTGGGTAAGTACAACCATTGCGACGGTATTGTAATCGACACCCGTTTCAACGGTGGTGGTCGTTTGCACGAAGATGTGGAAATCTTATTCAGCGGTAAGAAATACCTTACTCAAGTAGTTCGTGGACAAGAATCATGCGATATGCCAAGCCGTCGTTGGAACAAGGCCAGCATCATGGTTCAATGTGAAGCCAACTATAGTAATGCACACGGCACTCCTTGGGTTTATAAATTCAAGGAAATGGGTAAATTGGTAGGTGCTCCTGTACCGGGTACAATGACTACCGTATCATGGGAATACATGCAAGATCCCAGCTTAATCTTCGGTATCCCTGTAGTGGGTTATCGCAAAGCCGACGGTACCTATTTGGAAAACGACCAGTTGGAACCCGATGTTCATGTATTGAATGATCCTGCTACTGTAGTAAAGGGTGAAGATACCCAGTTGAAAGTAGCAGTAGAAACATTGATGAAAGATTTGGGATTGAAATAATCCCAAGTCATGTAGCACGATGTCATTCTGAACGAAAGCGAAGAATCTGAATACAAAAAGTGAATGTAAACAGATTCTTCGCTTTCGCTCAGAATGACAAATTATTTAAGATATTACTTGGCAATTACCAAATAGTAGTTCTTCTTGCCACGTTGAACAAGCAGATACTTATCGTCAAGCAAATCGTTGGTGGTAATCACTTGGTCGAAAGCACTCAATTTTTCTTTGTTCAATGAAACGCCACCGCCTTGAACAAGCTTACGCATTTCGCCCTTTGAAGCGAAGATAGCGGCATGGTCAACAAACAAATCAACGGCCTTCACTCCTTCCGCCAAAGCTCCCTTTGAGACTTCGAATTGAGGAACACCTTCGAATACAGCCAACAAAGTCTGTTCATCGAGCTTCTTCAATGCATCAGAAGTAGCGTTACCAAAGAGGATACCCGATGCTTCAACCGCTGCATTGTAATCTTCTTCCGAGTGTACCATAATAGTCACTTCCTTAGCCAAACGCTTCTGGAGTACACGCAAATGAGGAGCTTCGGTGTGTTCGGCTATCAAGGCTTCAATTTCTTCCTTGCTCAATGATGTAAAGATTTTGATGTACTTGGCAGCATCTTCATCGCTTACATTCAACCAGAACTGATAGAACTTGTAAGGAGAAGTATAGTTAGGATCGAGCCAGATGTTGCCCGATTCTGTCTTACCAAACTTACCACCATCGGCCTTGGTAATGAGCGGACAAGTCAAGGCAAACGCTTCACCACCCTTAGTACGACGAATCAATTCTGTACCGGTAGTGATGTTACCCCATTGGTCGGAACCACCCAGCTGAAGCTTACAGTTCTTGTTTTCATACAGATACAAGAAGTCGTACCCTTGAAGCAACTGGTAAGTAAATTCTGTAAATGACAAGCCATCGCGTGCTTCACCGTTCAAACGCTTCTGTACACTGTCCTTAGCCATCATATAGTTTACGGTAATGTGCTTACCTATTTCACGTGCAAAATCCAGAAATGTATAGTCCTTCATCCAGTCGTAGTTGTTTACCAACTCGGCCTTGTTAGGCGCATCGCTTTCAAAGTCGAGGAACTTGGCCAATTGCTTCTTGATACAACTCACGTTGTGACGCAAGGTTTCTTCGTTCAGCAAGTTACGTTCGGCCGACTTTCCCGAAGGGTCGCCAATCATACCGGTTGCTCCACCCACCAAAGCCAACGGCTTGTGACCGCAACGTTGGAAATGACGTAACATCATCACCCCGCAAAGGTGACCGATGTGGAGTGAATCGGCTGTAGGGTCAATACCCAAATAAGCGGTAACTTGTTCCTTAGCCAACAATTCTTCTGTGCCCGGCATGATGGTATGCACCATACCGCGCCATGTCAATTCTTCTACAAAATTCATCGGTTGATATCTTTATACTGTTTTGATTTTTACTTTAATGGGCACAAAATTACGACACTTTATCGAACAAACAAAACTTAACGGCAAAAAAGCCTCTTACCTGCACAAAAACTTAAGGACAAACGAGGCCCCGTGTGGTTCTACATTGCTCACCGAAATACTTCCGCCATGAAGTGCCATTACCTGCTTACAAAGACTGAGTCCAATGCCCGATCCGCTATTTTTAGTAGTAAAGAAGGGAACATAAATACGCTCCATCACATTGGGCAAGATGCCCAAGCCATTGTCCGTAACAGACAAATGGAAGATACGCTTATCCGCCTGGAAATAAGTAGCAATGCGTATTTCGGGATGAGGCTGGTCTTCGCACGCTTCTTTGGCGTTCTTCAACAAGTTAATCAGCACTTGCTCTATCTGCGAACGGTCTATTCGCAACACAAAGTCTTCGTCCTCCAGATCATAAATATAGGTAACCGGTCCATTAGGGTAGAGGTTGCGGATATCGGCCAACAAATCACCGATACGTATAGGCATGAGGGTAGGTGAGGGGAGGTAGGCCAACTTACGGTAATTGGTCACAAAACTCTGCATGCCCTTGCTTCGACGGTTGATGACACGCATACCTTGCGCAATCATCTCGTCCTCATCTTCATCTCTGTTGGGGTTCTTCAAACTGATGCTCAGTGTATCACTCAATGAAATGATAGGAGCGATGGAGTTCATGATTTCGTGTGTAAGTACATGAATGAGTTTCTGCCAGGCCTCCAGTTCGTTTTCTTCAAGTACAGAACGGATGTTCTTCAAGTTAATCAGACGGAATTCCTTTTGAGGTGTATTATAAATGGTAATGGTAACGGCCATATCCTGAATAAAGTCTTCACGAAAGAGCTTCACCACTTTCACCTCACCGGGCGGTAAGTTGACCAAGATGCCCGACAGCTCTTTGTTAAATACATCCAACTCTTCGAGTGAGTGGATGTAATGCCCCAAAAAATCGTATACGGCAGCTTTGTTCATCCAATGAATACGTTGGTTCTTGTCGGCCACAATCAAACTACAATCTACCGTATCGAGCAGAGTTTCATAATAATGATACCGTTCTTCCTGATTGGCCTGCTTCTGCCGGAAATCGGTTACCACCTGATTGATTTCCCTCTTCAGTCGTTCCTCCATCGTATTTTTGTCCTTGGTGGAGAAACTCAATAAAAAATCATTATATCGGATACTATCTATCATCCGCATGACAAGTTTAGTGGAATGGTGCAGCATATAGCAGGCATATACCATAAGCCCTACAATTCCCAGAACGGAAAACAACAGCGAGAAGTATAGTCCGTTCTGATAGAAAAGTACCGAAGCAACGGTAAGTGCCATCACCACTACTATCAGTAATGCTATGCGGAGTGAATAGAATAGATTCATTGTTCCAACTTTTCGAGTTTACGGTAGAGTGAATAACGGGTAATTCCTAAATAATCAGCAGCCTGCGAAAGGTTACCATTAGCTCGTCTCATGGCTCTTTCAATGGTTTCTTTTTCCACTTTTTCCAAATTCAGAGTGCCCGTAGACTCCTCTATCTTTTCGGGTTGAGGCTCCAGCATAAAGTCTTTGGCCCTTAGTTGGAAGGAGTCCGAAAGGAGTACGGTGCGTTCTATGGTATGTTGCAATTCGCGCACATTTCCCGGCCAAGGATACTTTGACAATTTCAGCTTGGCCTCACGGGTCAGCCCCCTGACTTCCTTTTTATATTTATGGGCATATTTCTCCACAAAAAAGTCGGCCAGTAACAGGATGTCATCTCCTCGTTCACGGAGAGGGGGGACCTGTATTTCAATGGTATTGATCCGGTAAAACAAATCCTGACGGAACTTGCCCTCTGCCACCATCTGACGGAGGTTGCAATTGGTGGCACAAATAAGGCGCACATCAATGGGGATGGTTTTGGTAGACCCCAAACGAGAGATTTCGCGCTTTTCCAAAGCAGTTAGCAACTTGCTCTGCATAGCAAGGGAGAGGTTTCCTATTTCGTCCAAGAAGAGGGTACCCCCCGAAGCGGTTTCCATACGTCCGGCTTTGGAAGAATGTGCATCGGTAAAAGCTCCTTTCTCGTAACCGAAGAGTTCGCTCTCAAACAAAGATTCGGGTATGCTTCCCAAGTCAATGGACACAAAGGGCTGTTCTTTGCGTGTAGAGTAAAAACGGAGCGAACGCGCCACCAAATCCTTTCCCGTACCGTTTTCTCCCAAAATCAGGATGTTTGCATCCGTATCGGCCAATTTGAAGATGGTTTCGTTTACCTGACGCATGGCGGGCGATTTACCTATCATCTCTGGTTGTTTATCAGCTTGCCCATTCAACGCATCAATCTGTTCTTTCATCTTCCGGACTTTCTTTTGCGATTCACTCAACTTTACCGCCGTTGAGAGAGTAGCCAGCAACTTCTCTTTCTCCCAAGGTTTGGATACAAAATCGGTAGCACCGGCTTTGATGGCTCTCACCACCTTATCGGTATCGGTATAGGCAGTCATAAAGACCACTATCGCTTCCGGGTCTTGTTTCAAGATACGTTTCAAACATTCAAACCCTTCATCACCATTCACTGCATCCCGACTGAAGTTCATATCAAGCAGAATCACATCGGGCACAAAGTTGGTCATGAAATACTCAATCCTTGAAGGTTGGGTGGTAACCTTCACTTTTTCTACATGTGGAGCCAACAATAAATTCAATGCAAAAAGTATGTCTTCATTGTCGTCTACTACCAAAATTTTTCCTTTTTTTGCCATATCGGGGCAAATATACAAAATATATTCGTGTGTTGTATGTGCGAAATCGCACGTTTTTTGTGCGAAATCGCACACTTTTTCTCGTGTTAATAAATGTTTCATTGTTGATTATCAACCGATTGATACTTTGGCACGGTTTTTGTAGTATAAATAATAGATATTTTAAAAAAAGCAGGATGAAAAAGCTATTGACTATTGGATTACTTTTGGGTGCGGAGATGATATCCGCCCAACAACCGACAATGGACCTTACCTTGTCGCAAGCCATTGAAATTGCTCAGGAAAATTCGCCCGAAGCACAAGCGGCTCGCCATACCTATCGGTCGGCCTATTGGAATTATCGTTACTACAAAGCCAACTATTTGCCGTCTGTAACCTTGACTTCGAGCCCCACGTTCAACGAGCAGATTAATAAGATTACCCAGCCCGATGGTACCAACTTGTTCATCAAACAGAACCAGTTGAGCACCGACCTTAATTTAACCATCAATCAGAACATTCCTCTGACGGGCGGTAATATCTTCTTAAGAAGCAGCCTTAACCGTTTGGATGAATTTGAGAACGATGTAACGGCCTACAATTCTCAACCGTTGGTCATCGGTTATCAGCAGACTTTATTGGGATATAATTCCTTGAAATGGGACAAGCGGATAGAGCCGGTACGCTACCGCGAAGCACGGAAAAATTACAACGAAGCCCTGGAGCTGGTGGCTTCACAAACCAGTAACCTGTTCTTCAACTTGGCTACGGCACAAGCCAATCTGGACATTGCCTCGTCCAATTACGCTTCGGCCGATACCTTATATAGATATGCACAGGGCCGATACAACATCGGGACCATAACCGAAAACGAAATGCTGCAACTCGAAATAAACAAACTTTCGGGCGAAACGGACATGATGAATGCCCGCATCGAGGTGGAAGACCAAATGCAGACACTCCGTTCATTCTTAGGTATTCAGGATGATGTGGAAATTCGGGTGATTACCGACAACGAAGTGCCCGACTTCCAGGTGCCTATGGCCGATGCCCTTCAGAAAGCCATGGCCAATAGTCCCGACCCTGAAATGTACGAACGCCTGAAAATCCAGAGCAAAAGCAATTTGGCCTATGCCAAAGGAAATGCAGGATTGAAAGCCGACCTCTATGTACAATTCGGTCTTTCGCAAACAGGCGACAAACTACGAGACTCGTATCGCGACCCCATGAACCAATATTACGCCAGCATAGGCATTTCGCTTCCTATCCTGGATTGGGGCAGAGCCAAAGGACAAGTACGTGTGGCCCGCTCGAATGTAGATTTGGTGAACACACAGGCCGAACAAGGCATGAAGGACTTTGAACTGAATGTCTGCAAGATGGTACGCCAATTCAACCTGCAACGCCAATACGTAGTAGTGGCCTCGAAAGCCGACCGTACCGCCGACCGCCGCTACGAAGTGGCCAAACGCCTTTATATATTAGGTAAGAGCACCATCCTCGATTTGAATGCCGCCACTACAGAGAAAGATGCAGCCCGCCGTAGCTACATCGCTGCCCTTAAAACTTATTGGAGCCTGTATTACGGACTCCGTAGCATGACGGGATACGATTACGAAAAGAACCAAAAAATAGCTGAAAATTATCCGGAAATATAAAA
>CAZJFI010000054.1:2082-9498 GCA_964545265.1 uncultured Phocaeicola sp. | reverse complement strand
TTTTTTTATTTTGTTAATCGGACAGCAAACCATTGTGAGGTCTTGCTGATAAATATCAATAGCATGAAAGTAATGAAATTCGGCGGATCGTCCGTAGGATCCGTGAACAGTATTTTAAGTGTTAAGAAGATAGTAGAAGCGGTAAAGGAACCTGTTATTGTAGTCGTTTCGGCTTTAGGTGGCATTACCGATAAGCTGATAAAAACATCAAAAATGGCAGCAGAAGGAAATGCTGCTTACGAAAAGGAATATAGGGATATTGTTAATCGCCATATTGAAATGGTGTATACTGTGGTTCCTGCCAGTGAGAAACGTAGTGAACTGCTTGATAAAGTAAATGAACTGCTGAATGAACTGAAAGATATCTTTCAGGGGATATATCTGATTCGTGATTTATCGCCCAAGACTTCTGCTACTATTCTGAGTTATGGTGAACGATTATCGTCTATTATTGTCGCTGCATTGATACAAGATGCAGTATGGTATGATTCGCGTATGTTCATCAAGACCGAGAAAAAGCATGCTAAGCATATTTTGGATTCGGATTTGACTACAGAGTTGGTGAAAGATACATTCAAAGAGCTGCCGAATGTAGCTTTAGTACCTGGCTTTATTTCTACAGATAAGAATACAGATGAAATCACAAACTTGGGACGTGGAGGTTCAGATTATACAGCATCTATTATCGCTGCAGCATTGGATGCTGATATCTTGGAAATTTGGACTGATGTAGATGGCTTTATGACAGCCGACCCTCGGGTTATTAGTAGTGCATACGTCATTAACGAATTGAGTTATGTGGAAGCCATGGAACTTTGTAATTTCGGCGCCAAAGTGGTTTATCCACCTACTATTTATCCTGTTTGTCATAAGAATATTCCTATTCTTATCAAGAATACTTTTAATCCGGATGCGCCAGGTACCATCATCAAACAAGAGGTGAGTGATATGAAGGCCATTAAGGGTATTTCTTCTATCAATGATACCAGCTTGATTACTGTAACTGGTCTCGGTATGGTGGGTGTCATCGGAGTGAATTACCGTATTTTTAAGGCTTTGGCTCAAAATGGTATCAGTGTGTTCTTGGTGTCGCAGGCATCATCAGAAAACAGTACCTCTATTGGTGTGCGTAATGAAGACGCTCCGTTAGCTTGTGAAGTGCTGAATACAGAGTTTGCCAAGGAAATAGAAATGGGAGAGATAAGCCCCGTTACAGCTGAAAAGGATTTGGCTACTGTGGCTATTGTAGGCGAAAACATGAAACATACACCGGGTATTGCCGGTAAGTTGTTTGGTACTTTAGGACGTAATGGTATTAGTGTGATAGCTTGTGCTCAAGGTGCTTCGGAAACCAACATCTCGTTTGTAGTAGAAGCCAAGTCGCTCCGTAAGTCACTGAATGTGATTCATGATTCCTTCTTCCTTTCCGAATATCAGGTACTCAACCTCTTTATCTGTGGTACCGGTACTGTGGGCGACAGTCTCATCAAACAGATTTGTGGTCAGCAACAGAAACTGATGCAAGGTCGTGGATTGAAGTTAAATGTAGTGGGTATCGCTAATGGACATCAAGCTTTATTTGACCGCGATGGTATTGATTTGACTAATTATCGTGCTTTGCTCGATGAAAAGGGAGGTGCTTCAAGTCCGCAAATTATTCACGATGAGGTGATAGGTATGAACATTTTCAACTCTGTATTTGTGGATTGTACCGCTAATGCAGCAGTGGCTGATCTCTATAAAGAATTCCTTACTCATAATATATCCGTAGTGGCAGCTAATAAAATTGCCGCTTCTTCACCTTATGCCAATTATAGTGAACTGAAACACATTGCTCGCAAACGTGGTGTAAAGTTCTTGTTCGAAACCAATGTAGGCGCAGGATTACCTATTATCAAGACCATGAACGACTTGATTAACAGTGGTGATAAGATCTTGAAGATTGAAGCTGTATTGAGCGGTACGTTGAACTATATATTCAATACTATCGGTGCTGATGTTCCATTCAGTCAGACCATCCGTATGGCCAAGGAAGAAGGATATTCAGAACCCGATCCACGTATTGACCTCAGTGGTAAGGACGTTATTCGTAAGTTAGTGATTCTGGCACGCGAGGCCGGTTATCCGTTGGAACAAGAAGATGTAGAAAAACACTTGTTTGTTCCTAATGAATTCTTTGACGGGTCGTTGGATGATTTCTGGAAGAATATACCTTCCCTTGATGTAGATTTCGAAGTGCGTCGTAAACAATTGGAAGAACAAGGTAAGCGTTGGCGTTTTGTGGCTAAGTTGGAAAATGGAAAGGGTACAGTTTCGCTTCAAGAAGTGGAAAAGACTCATCCGTTCTACAATTTGGAAGGTAGCAACAACATCATTTTGCTTACTACCGAACGCTACAATGAATATCCGATGATGATTCAAGGTTATGGTGCCGGTGCCAGCGTAACGGCAGCCGGTGTATTTGCAGATATTATCGGTATTGCAAACATTTGATACTTTTTATGAAGCATATCATTATATTAGGAGACGGGATGGCCGACTGGCCTGCCGAGCGGTTGGGAGGAAAGACACTCCTACAACATTCGGATACACCCAATATGGACAAGTTGGCATGTATGGGGCGTACTGGTCGCCTTGTTACCGTGGCTCCGGGCTTTCATCCGGGAAGTGAAGTGGCCAATATGTCGGTGATGGGTTATAATCTTCCTAAAGTATATGAAGGACGTGGACCATTGGAAGCAGCCAGTATCGGGGTAAATTTGCAGCCTGGTGATATGGCTATGCGCTGTAATATCCTTTGTGTGGAAGGAGATATTTTAAAGAACCACTCAGCCGGACATATTACTACTGAAGAAGCTGATGTGTTGGTGAAGTATCTGCAAGAACATTTTGGTAGTGAACGTGTACAGTTTCATACAGGTGTTCAATATCGTCATTTACTTGTTATTAAAGGAGGTAATAAGAACATTGACTGTACACCTCCACACGATGTCCCTTTGCAACCGTTCCGGCCGTTGTTGGTAAAAGCAGAGGTTCCCGAAGCACAAGAAACCGCCGATTTAATCAATGAATTAATATTCAAATCGCAAGAATTGTTGGCCAATCATCCGTTGAACTTGAAAAGAATGGCCGAAGGGAAGGATCCTGCCAACAGTATTTGGCCGTGGAGCCCTGGCTATCGGCCACAGATGGAACCTTTGTCGGTAATGTATCCAAGTATCCAGAAAGGTTCTGTTATTTCTGCTGTAGATTTGATAAACGGTATTGGCGTTTATGCCGGTCTTCATCGTATTGATGTGGAAGGAGCTACTGGCTTGTATGATACTAATTACGATAATAAAGTAGCCGCTGCTCTTGAAGCTTTGAAAACGGACGATTTTGTGTATTTGCATATCGAAGCCAGTGATGAAGCCGGTCATGAAGGAGATTTTGATTTGAAACAGCTCACCATTGAGAATCTGGATAAACGGGTGATAGGTCCCATTTTTGAGGCTGTAAAAGATTGGGATGAACCGGTAGCCATTGCTGTGTTGCCCGACCATCCAACCCCATGTGAACTCCGTACACATACTGCCGAGCCTGTTCCTTTTTTGATATATTATCCGGGCATAGAACCCGATAGTGTGCAAACCTTTGACGAGGTGGCCTGTGTAGAAGGTATTTATGGAGTGATGAAAGAAAATGAGTTTATGAATGAATTTATGAAAATATGAAATATTATAGCACTAACCATCAGGCAGCAGATGCTTCTCTACAAGAAGCTGTAGTAAAAGGACTGGCATCCGATAAGGGCTTGTTTATGCCCTATGTCATCAAGCAGTTGCCGCAATCGTTTTATGACCATATTGAGAATCTGTCTTTTCAGGAAATAGCTTATCAGGTAGCTGATGCCTTCTTTGGTGAAGATGTACCGGCTGAAACGTTGAAACAGATTGTATACGATACCTTGAACTTTGATGCTCCGGCTGTAAAGGTGAAGGAAAACATCTATTCCTTGGAATTGTTTCATGGACCGACTTTAGCCTTTAAGGATGTGGGTGGTCGTTTCATGGCCCGTCTGTTGGGTTACTTCATCAAGAAGGAAGGACAGAAGCAGGTGAATGTTTTGGTAGCTACTTCGGGCGATACCGGTAGTGCGGTGGCTAATGGATTCTTAGGTGTTGAAGGTATTCATGTATATGTGCTTTATCCGAAAGGAAAAGTGAGCGAGATACAAGAAAAGCAGTTCACTACATTAGGACAGAACATTACCGCTCTGGAAGTGGATGGTACTTTCGATGACTGCCAGGCTTTGGTGAAGAACGCCTTTATGGATGCCGAACTGAATGCACATATGAAGCTGACGTCGGCCAATTCCATTAATGTGGCTCGTTTCTTGCCACAAGCGTTCTATTATTTTTATGCGTATGCTCAACTGAAGAAAGCCGGCAAGGCCGACAACTTGGTGGTTTGTGTACCCAGTGGGAACTTTGGAAACATAACTGCGGGACTTTTTGGCAAGCATATGGGATTACCTGTCAATCGTTTTATTGCTGCCAATAACCGCAATGATATTTTCTATCAATACCTACAATCGGGCGAATACAATCCGCGTCCGTCGGTAGCTACCATTGCCAATGCGATGGATGTGGGCGATCCAAGTAACTTTGCCCGCGTGCTGGCACTTTATGAAAACAGCCACGAAGCTATTTGTGCTGAGATTTCGGGTGCAACCTATACCGATGAGCAAATTCGTGAAACGGTGAAGGCTGCTTATCAGGAAACCGGTTATCTGCTCGATCCACACGGAGCTTGTGGCTATCGGGCGTTGGAAGAAGGTTTGCAAGAAGGGGAAACCGGTGTGTTCCTTGAAACGGCGCATCCGGCCAAGTTCCTTGAAACCGTGGAAGGCATCATCGGTGATAAGGTAGAAATACCTGCTAAACTACAGGCTTTCATGAAGGGAACCAAGCAAAGCATTGAAATGTCTAAAGACTTTGAAAGTTTCAAAGCGTATTTATTGAAGGAATAATTCATACTCAGGGTGACTCTGTGTGCTCTGTGGTAAACTATAATGATTATGAGTGTAGCGGATTTTTTGACATCCAATCACGAAACGGCATTCTCTATTGAAGTTCTGCCACCGGTGAGAGGAAAAAGCATCGAACAGATATTCAAGACGATTGAACGATTGTTACCGTTCAATCCGGCTTACATTAACATCACTACCCATCGTACCGAAGTGGTGTATAAGGAGGTCTCGGAAGGAGTATTTCAACGTACTACCGAACGTATGCGACCGGGTACAGTGGCCATTGCTGCTACACTGAAGGAACGTTATGGTATCCCTACTGTCCCGCATGTGATTTGTAGCGGTTTCTCGCGTTCGGAATTGGAATATGAATTGATTGATTTGGCTTATTTGGGCATTACCGACTTATTGGTATTGCGTGGCGATAGAGCAAAAGGAGACAATCGTTTTATTCCTGCTAATGGTGGGCATGAACATGCCATTGACCTTTGTAGGCAAGTGGAGGATTTCAATAACGGATTGATGTTGGATGGTTCTACTCATGAACCTTTGGGTGGCCCTTTTACCTATGGAGTGGCCGGTTATCCGGAGAAACACGAGGAGGCCATGAATATGGATATGGACATAGAATGTCTGAAGGCCAAAATTAAGGCGGGTGCCAAGTATGTGGTGACACAGATGTTCTTTGACAATCAAAAATACTTTGATTTTGTAAAGCGTTGTAGAGAGGCAGGCATAACCGTACCCATCATTCCTGGAATCAAACCGCTTACATCGTTGACACAACAGGTGTTGTTACCCAAGACTTTTCATATCGACTTGCCGCTTGATTTAGCAACCGAACTCCGCAAATGTCAATCGAACGACGATGTAAAAGCATTGGGTGTAGAGTGGGGAATTGCCCAAGCCAAGGAATTGAAAGCAGCTAATGTGCCCAGCATTCATTTTTATTCCATGAATGCAGCTGCAGGTGTAGAGGCTATTGCTAAGGCGGTGTATTAAAGATTGGAACTTATGAAAAGAACAATCGAAGATATAATCAAGGAACGGATTTTGGTGCTTGATGGTGCCATGGGCACCATGATTCAATGTTATCAACTGACGGAAGCTGATTTTCGTGGAGAGAAGTTTAAGAATCATCCGGTGAAACTGGAAGGTAACAATGATTTGTTGGTGCTTACTCGCCCTGATGTGATAGCAGCTATTCATCGTCAGTATTTGGAAGCTGGAGCCGATATCATAGAAACTTGTACATTCAATTCACAGGTTGTTTCGCAATCCGAATACCAAACAACGGAATGGGTACGTCTCTTGAATTTGGAAGGTGCCCGATTAGCGCGTCAAGAGGCCGAGCGGATGACTGCGCTTACTCCCGATAAGCCACGCTTTGTGGCAGGCTCTGTAGGGCCTACCGGTAAGATGACGTCCATGTCTCCCGATATGGAGAACCCCGCTTTACGTGCCATGGATTTTGATACCCTTCGTCTGGCTTATATAGAACAGATGAAAGCTTTGGTCGAAGGGGGAGTAGATTGTTTGTTGATAGAAACGATATTTGATACATTGAATGCCAAAGCGGCATTGTCGGCAGCCCAGTATGTCTTTGAACAACTCGGCCGAAAGGTACCTGTCATGCTTTCTGTTACGGTGGCCGATGCAGCCGGACGCACATTGGCCGGTCAGACATTGGAAGCTTTCTTGACTTCTGTAGGTCATTCAGAGTTGTTTTCTGTGGGATTGAACTGCTCCTTCGGTGCCGAACAGATGTTGCCGTTCCTTAAGGAACTGGCTGCGGTTGCCCCCTATTATATTAGTGTATATCCCAATGCCGGACTTCCCAATGCGATGGGACAATATGATGAAACACCCGAAATGATGGCCAATCATGTAGGCCGTTTTATGGAAGAAGGGTTGGTTAATATTGTGGGTGGTTGTTGTGGTTCCACTCCCGAACATATTCATGCCATTGCTGAAGTAGCCTCTGCGGTAGAGAATCTACATCAACCGTTGCCCGATAAGAGTAAGTTGCCTTGGTTGGCCGGATGGGATGGATTTAAAGCGAATGATTCGTTCATTAATGTAGGTGAGCGTTGTAATGTAGCGGGCAGTCGCAAGTTTCTTCGTCTGATAAAAGAGAAGAATTACGATGAGGCTTTAACTATTGCCCGAGCACAAGTGCGCGATGGAGCCATGATTCTGGATATTAACATGGATGATGCCATGTTGGATGCCCAAGTGGAAATGACTCATTTCTTGAATTTGATGGCTTCCGATCCAGATACAGCCCGATTGCCTTGGATGGTGGACTCTTCCCGTTTTGAAGTGATTGAAGCTGCATTGAAATGTATTCAGGGTAAAGCCATTGTCAATTCCCTCTCTTTGAAAGAAGGTGAAGAGGTGTTTTT
>CAZJFI010000054.1:0-1982 GCA_964545265.1 uncultured Phocaeicola sp. | reverse complement strand
TGCCTCATGCAAAGGTGAGTGGGGGAGTGAGTAATCTTTCTTTTGCATTGCGTGGAAACAACTATTTGCGTGAAGCGATGCATGCTGTTTTCCTTTATCATGCTATCCGTTCGGGAATGGATATGGCCATTGTCAATCCGTCAACTGCGGTGATGTATGGCGATATTCCTCAAGAATTGCTTGATGCTTTGGAAGATGTCATTCTCTGTCGACGGGATGATGCTACAGAGCGTCTGATTGCTCTGGCCGAACAATATAGGAATAAACCCGAGGAAACCAATCAGCAAGTGGAAGTCGACCGTAGGACTATTCCGTTAGAAGACCGATTGGTTACCGCATTACAAAAAGGAGAAGAAGGGTTCTTACAGACTGATTTGGAAGAAGCATTGATTCAATATCCTACACCTGCTTCCATTATTGAAGGTCCCTTGATGAAAGGAATGACATGGGTGGGTGAATTGTTTGGAGCGGGTAAGATGTTCTTGCCACAAGTGGTGAAAACTGCGCGTACCATGAAGCGGGCAGTAGAGATTCTTCAACCACACATTGAAGCTACCAAACAAAAAGGAATATCCACTAATGGAAAGTATTTATTGGCTACCGTCAAAGGAGATGTGCATGACATTGGCAAGAACATAGCCGGTGTAGTATTGGGATGCAACAATTTCGAGGTCATTGACTTGGGTGTAATGGTATCGGCCGAAAAGATTGTAGAAGCCGCTCTTGAACACCAGGTGGATTATATTGGTTTGAGTGGATTGATTACTCCTTCGCTTGATGAAATGTGCCATGTGGCTCGTGAACTACGGTCGGCTGGTATTTCGGTTCCTCTCTTTATTGGTGGAGCCACTACTTCGGCCCTGCATACAGCGGTGAAGATTGCACCGTTGTACGATGGACCGGTATTTCATGTGAAGGATGCTGCCCAGAATCCTATCTTGGCTATGCAATTAGCCGGTAATCAAAGAGAACGTGCCATTGCATGCTTGCGCTTTGAACAAGAACAACTCCGACAGGAAATGCAACGGAAATCGAATCAACAGATACAGAATGTCATTTTTCGGACAAAGTCCTCAACAACTCGTCTGAGCGAAACGAAGAATCTACAACCACTCACATTGTCTATTAATTGGGAAGATGAAACTATGGTACAACCTACTTATAAAGGTGTACGTACTTTAGAAGATATTTCCATTATCGCTGTACGTCCTTATATTAATTGGAAACATTTCTATAACCTTTGGGGTGTACGTGTGGGTACACCAGAGGCCGAAGCCATCCAACAGGAGGCTGATGCCTTGCTCGATGCGATACAGCATAAGCATCATCTTTGTGCCCGTGTAGGTTTCTTTGAAGCGTATGGAACAGAAAACAGCATTGTGGTTGATCATGTAGCCGGATGTCCGTGTTGTGGAGGTGTACAGAAACAAACGGTTATTCCAACTCCTCGACAAAGTCAGCCGAATGCAGAAGGCTATTGCCTTTCTCTTTGCGATTATGTAGCTCCACAAGGCATGAATGACCATATTGGTGCATTTGCCATTACCGTATCCTCTTCTTTTGTGGAAGAGTTGGAGGCATTGAAGCAACAAGGAGAACCCTACGACTCATTGTTGATGCAAAGTTTGGGCGACCGATTGGTGGAAGCAGCCAGTGAATGGTTGCACGAGCAGGTGCGCAAAACAATATGGGGTTATGCTCCGCAGGAACAACTCACGTTGAAGGAAATGTTTCAAGCACACTACCAAGGCATTCGTCCGGCCGTAGGATATCCGTCACTTCCCGATCAGAAAACAATGTTTTTGATGGACGAACTCATTGGTTTGTCCTCTATAAACATACGTCTTACGGAGAACGGTGCGATGTATCCGCAAGCCTCGGTTTGTGGATTGTACATAGCCAATCGGCAGGCGCAGTATTTTGTGATATAATTTCCTTTAGTATCGTGTAAATAATAAGTTGCATCAGTTTAGTTGTGTCAT